>CAZMKY010000456.1:0-6765 GCA_964566835.1 uncultured Rhodobacterales bacterium | reverse complement strand
AAGCGAGATGCGTTCTTTTTCGACGTCCACTTCGGTGACAACGGCTTTGACGCCATCGCCCTTGCGGAAGTCCTGGATGGCATCTTCGCCGCGCTGATCCCACGAAATGTCGGACAGGTGAACCATGCCGTCGATGTCGTTTTCGAGACCGATGAACAGACCGAATTCGGTGATGTTCTTGACCTCGCCCTCGACCTCGGTGCCAACGGGGTGGCTCTCGGCGAAGACTTCCCACGGGTTGCGCTGGGTCTGCTTGAGGCCAAGCGAAACGCGACGCTTCGTGCTGTCGATTTCCAGAACCATGACGTCGACTTCCTGGGAGGTCGAAACGATCTTGCCCGGATGGACGTTCTTCTTGGTCCAGGACATCTCGGAGACGTGGACCAGGCCTTCGACGCCCGGCTCGAGCTCAACGAATGCACCGTAGTCGGTGATGTTCGTGACACGGCCCTGATGCACGGTGCCAAGGCTGAACTTGGCTTCGACAGCGTCCCAAGGATCGTCTTGCAGCTGCTTCATGCCAAGGCTGATACGGTGCGTGTCCTTGTTGATCTTGATGATCTGGACCTTCACCGTCTCGCCGATCGACACGATCTCGGACGGGTGGTTCACGCGGCGCCATGCCATGTCGGTGACGTGCAGCAGACCGTCGACACCGCCCAGATCCACGAACGCACCGTATTCGGTGATGTTCTTGACCACACCGTCAACGGCGTCGCCTTCCTGGATCTTCGCGATGACCTCGGCACGCTGTTCGGCGCGGCTCTCTTCGAGGATTGCACGACGCGAGACAACGATGTTGCCGCGACGACGGTCCATCTTCAGGATCTGGAACGGCTGCTTCAGACCCATCAGCGGGCCAGCGTCGCGCACGGGGCGGACATCAACCTGAGAGCCCGGCAGGAACGCAACAGCGCCACCAAGATCGACAGTGAAACCACCTTTGACGCGGCCGAAGATCGCGCCTTCGACGCGGTTCTCGTCGGCATCTGCCTTTTCCAGCTTGTCCCAAGCGGCTTCGCGGCGGGCTTTGTCACGGCTGATGACAGCTTCGCCACGTGCGTTCTCGACACGGTCGAGAAAGACTTCCACTTCGTCGCCAACGGCAACTTCAGGAGCCTCGCCAGGATTTGCGAATTCTTTGAGGTCGACGCGGCCTTCCATCTTGTAGCCTACGTCGATGATGGCCTGACCGGCTTCAATCGCCAGAATGCGGCCTTTGACAACAGACCCTTCGTCGGGCGTGTCGATCTCGAAGCTTTCATTAAGGAGGGCTTCGAATTCCTCCATCGATGCGTTCTGAGCCATGCGGGCTTCGTTTCCTTTATATCGATTTCACTGGCCGAGCGGTTGTCTCCGCCGGTCTTGAGGTTTGGTCTTCCGTCGGTTCCGGGACAAAAGAAACAAGAAGGGCCGGTGATAACCGACCCTGCTCAAGTCTAACTGCCTCCGGCTGTCACCGCCGTTTTGACGCGCGCTTCATAGGCCTGTTGGCCCTTGTTTGCAAGGGGGTGATATGTGTTCTGCCGTCTTGCGCCACGCACGCAAGGAAGACCCGGACGCTCGGACCCTCACGCGGCTGCGCGTCGCTCCAGCCAAAGCAGGCGCGCCAGCATCGGCAAAAGTGCGATACAGGCCGTCGCCACCACCGCAACCGCCCATGGCAACAACGCCATCCCGACGGCGCGGGCGCGCGGTGCCATCAGGTAGAATGCGATGCTGGTTGCCAAAAGCAGATCGAACCAGACTTGGTTCCCTGTCCAATTGACGGTGTGGTTGTACCAAAACATCATCAGGCCCTCTTCAAAGACCGTGACCAGAGAGAAGATGAGGAAAGCGACACCAAGACCGGCCGGAACAGACCAGGCACGACCCGAAACAGGACCGTCTTGGATGGCAATTCGCAGGATCGCAAAAATACAACCCGCATAGGCGAGGAGGGGCAAGGCTTGCAACAGGCTCATGTTTTAGGTCTTTCACGTTAGATAAGTTGCACTACCAGACATGTAGCGACTGCTACAATTAGTGAATTGTAGCGACCGCTACAAGAGGAAATGATGGCCAGAACGAAAACAACAAAACAAAGCCTGCTCGCGGAACTTGCGCGTCACGTACTGGCCAACGGCCTGAACACCGCCAGCTTGCGTCCCATGGCGGCGGCGGCCAACACGTCGGACCGTATGCTGATTTATCATTTCGGCAGCAAAGACGGACTGATCGCAGCGCTACTGGAGTATCTGGCTGATGAAATGGCGAAAGGGTTGGAGACCGCCTTGCCGCCCAAGACGTTCGCCACTGAAAGAGAGCTCGTTGAAACCATCGTCGGGTTGCTGCGCTCACCGGACTTCAAACCCTATTCGCGCATCTGGCTCGACATCGTGTCGGCTGCCGCGCAAGGCAATACGTCTCATCAAGCGGCCGGTCACGCGGTCATCCAGATGTTCCTCGACTGGGTTGCCGTGCGTCACCCGGATGGCATGGATGGCGCACCATTTGCTCTGACATTCATCGAAGGCACACTGATCATGGATGCCGTCGGCCACGGCGCAGTCACCGAAAGCGGTCTTCGCGGAATGAAATCGTAAAACCGGACACCGAACTTCACCTCGGACGGCTTTAGGGCGCTCGCTGTCGCATCATGCATCGTTCAAATGCGATGCACTTTATTGCTCATGAGTAAGCAATCCTTGAGAAAGCACGCGCTAGCTCTGCCCGAAGTTTGTGGAGAGTTGGTCCGGTGGACGGGATACATCATTTAGCAACGCACCATTTCGGGACCGTGCTGGTCGCGGCGGCCGTGTGCCTTCTGGGTTCAGGTCTGACCTCTCTTCTGGCCCTGCGTGTTATACGCTCGGCACCCTTCAAGAACGGGGCCTATATCCTCCTGATAGGTCTAATGGCAGGCACGACGGTTTGGTCCACGCATTTCATCGCGATGTTGGCGTACAGCCCCGATCTGCCGCATTGGTTCGAACCCTTCATGACGGTCATGTCGCTGGTCATCGCTGTCTCGGGCATGTTCTGCATGGCGTTCGCCCTTGTCCGCTTCAATGGCCTACGGCGCATTTGGGCTGGCCCCGTCTTCGGACTAACCGTTTCGCTCATGCACTACACCGGCATGGCGGCCTACCGCGTTCCGGGGGATGTTGAATGGTCCATTCCGATGATGCTTGTCTCGGTCGTCCTCGGGGTCGTGTTCGCAACCGCCGCTGTGCACCGGCTGATTTTTCCAGTCACAAGACACTGCTGGGTTGGTGCCACGGCGCTTTTCGTGACCGCGATCTGCACAATGCATTTCAGCGGCATGATGGCCGTCTCGATCACAGTTGTTCAGGGGGCTGCTGTGCCGAGCAGCGGGCTATCGGATGCCGCCGTGAAGCTGACGGTCGTCGGCGTCACCTTCGTAATCTACCTCATCGGCTTTGCCACGCTTCTGTTGGAAAGCAGCATGCGGGAAAACGCGATTGAGCAATTGCGTCATGCTGCCAAGCACGATCACCTGACAGGCCTTCCAAACCGGATGCGCCTTGGGGAGATCATGGCGGCATGGCAGGATGACCTTCAGCAAAACGAAACCTTGAAAGTGGCCGCGCTGGCAATCGATCTCGACCTCTTCAAACAGGTCAATGATATGCACGGACATGCGGCTGGCGACTTCGTCCTGACGGAAATTGCCGGCCGCCTTCAAAAGGCCTGTCGCGATACCGATTTCCTCAGTCGGGTCGGCGGAGATGAATTTGTCGTTCTGACCCGGGGCTTCCAACGTATCGAAGAAGTCGTGGCCTTCGCCAAGCGCCTGCACGCCCACATATTGGAGCCAATCAACGGCGCGGACTTCGACGCAACCCTCGGAGCTTCCATCGGCATCGCGAATACGCATGAGGATGGCAACAATCTGGAAGAACTGATCCAGAAAGCCGATATGGCGATGTATCGCGCGAAAGAGGCGCCGGATGCCAAGGTCGCCAACTACACGGCAGCGATGGATGATCAAAGTCGGCGCAAGCTCGAAATGATCGCCGACATGCGCAGTGCCTTGGCCAAGGACCAGTTTCATCTGGTCTATCAATTGCAAAACGACGCAAGCACGCTCCGCCCGATCGGATGCGAAGTGTTGTTGCGCTGGGCGCACCCGACCCTTGGCCCGATTCCGCCGTCAGACTTCATTCCGCTGGCCGAAGAAACCGGCATGATCCGTGAAATCGGTCAATGGGTCCTTCGCACAGCCTGCTCCGAAGCAACCCGCTGGACGCATGACTTACCCATCGCCGTCAACGTGGCGCCGCAGCAATTGGCGCAGCCAAGCTTCGTTGAAAAGCTGTCCGACATCCTGTTTGAAACCGGCCTGCCCCCAAACCGCTTGGAATTGGAGATCACTGAAACCAGCATCATAGACGATCAGGCGCATGCCCTGCAGACCATGCACCGGATCAAGAAAATGGGCGTTCGCATCGCGATGGACGACTTCGGCACGGGCTATTCTTCCATGGCCACGCTCCGGGCCTTTCCATTCGACAAGATCAAGATCGACCGCAGTTTCGTCTCGGGCGTCCAGCATGACGCACAAAGTGCCGCGGTCTTGCGCTCCACCAAGCTTCTTGGCGACGCGATGGGCATTCCGGTTTTGGCCGAAGGCGTGGAGCATGCCGAGGAACTGGCGTTTCTGCAGGCCGAAAAATGCGACACGGTCCAGGGCTTCTACTTCGGCAAGCCGATGAGCCCGGATGATCTCAAGCGTGCCCTGGCTGCGTTTGATCTGGACGCGGCATCCTGAACGATCTTTCAAGGCATCTTGACGTCAACCGCATCACCGGGACTGCCTCAGCAATACTTCTCCGGTCCGATCCATTGATCTTCAGAGTAGCGATCGCCATGCGCCCAGCCGACCGGCAGCACAGCTTCGACGGCCGCCAGATCGCTGTCTGACAAAGTCATGTCCAAACCTGCCAGAAGTTCTGCCAGATGGGCGGTGTTCTTGGTTCCGGGAATAGGCAGAACATGCCGCCCTTTGGCCACCAGCCACGCAATCGCCAGCCCCGCCGCCGTCTGCCCCATCTCGCGCGCCAGCGCGCGGAACCCGTCCGAGATCCGGATATTCGCAGAATAATTCGGCTCCTGAAAACGCGGGTTCCCTGACAGGAAAGGAATGGCCTCCAGCGCCGCCAGATCAAAGGGACGATCCGTCAGAAATGTCCGCCCGACAGGAGAGAACGCCACAAGGCTGACCCCCAGTTCAGCGCAAGTCTGCGTCAGCCCCAATTCAGGATAACGGGTCGAGAGCGAATACTCGGACTGGACCGCAGCGACCGGAAACTCCTTGACTGCACGGCGCAGCGAAGACGGCGCGATTTCCGAGAACCCGATCGACTTGGCTTTTCCCTTTTCCACCAGTCGCCCCATCTCGCCCGCGACCTCTTCGATGGCGCGCCCGGGTTCCAGCCGGTGGGCATAGAACAAGTCCACGCAGTCGGTGCCAAGACGCTCAAGGCTCTTGTCCAACATCATCTCCATCCAGTCGGGATCGTTGGAGATAAAGCGCCGCTCGCCCTCGCTCCGAAACGCCGCCTTCGTCGCAATCGTGGTCCGCTCACGCGCGCCGGGCCGATCTGCCAGCCATGCGCCGATCATCTCCTCCGATCGCCCGGCCCCATAAGCTGCTGCTGTATCGATATGGCTGACACCGGCCGCGTCGCAGGCATCGAGGACGGCAAATGCCTCAGCCTCGTCCGCCGTACCATAGATACCGGCAAAGGACATGGCCCCTATCCCGAACTGCGAAATCTCCGGCCCGCCCGGCCCCAGTGTCGTGGTCTTCATTGCCTGTCCCTTTTGATACGCGCCCCACCGTACTCTGCCTTAGGCGAACCGCAAGCACTCCGCTCTAGAACCCGCCCCCGGATCCAAAGCCTTGCACAAGGTCCCGCCCTGAAAAGGGAGGGCACCGCGCACCAGCCCATGTCACGGGACCACCGCAAACCCGGGCGGCCGCCCACCTTCAAGGCCATAACGCCAGAACATCTCCCCCTGCCCGGAAGCTCATGCGGCGCGGGGCGGTTCAACCGTGGAAGCGTGTCTGCACCTCAGCCACCGCGCGTGCCACTGCGTCTTCGATGCTCAGCTCGGTCGTATCCAGCAGCACGGCATCGTCCGCCGCCTTCATCGGGGCATCGGCCCGACCACTGTCCCGGGCGTCACGGATGCGCACTTCATCAAGCACGTCCTCAAAAGACGTGGCGGTGCCCGCGGCTTTCAGTTCGGCAAAGCGCCTTGCTGCGCGGGCTTCCGCACTGGCCGTGACGTAAAGTTTCACTTCCGCCTCTGGACAAATGACGGTTCCGATATCGCGTCCATCCAGAACTGCGCCACCATCGCGTCGTGCGAAGTTTCTCTGAAACGCAACAAGTGCCGCGCGCACTTCGGGGATCGTGGCGACCTGGCTTGCCATCTCGGCCACGGGCTGGGTCCTGAGGCCCGGTCGCGCCAAGTCTTCTGGCGAGAGACCTCGGGCGGCCTCCTCGGGCGAAATGCCGGCCTCCAACACGCGCCGCCCTGTCGCCCGGTAGAGAAGCCCGGTGTCCAGATGCGCAAAGCCGAAGGTTTCGGCGACCGCACGGCTGATCGTGCCCTTGCCCGCCGCCGCAGGACCATCGATCGCAACCGTAAAGATCACGGCACCCTCGTCGTCAAGTCGGGGTCATATCCGCCTGACGTCGGCAGATCATCGACGATCTGGTAATAGTCGCCCTTGTCGTCGGTATAGATGTG
>CAZMKY010000455.1:0-2393 GCA_964566835.1 uncultured Rhodobacterales bacterium | reverse complement strand
TGCCGTAGAGCAGAACCAGCAAAATCGGTGCGATCAGAGCCCAGAAAGGAAGGCGACCCGTCATTGCGCCGCCCTCCAACGGCGTATCAGATGGTAGGCTGCCAAGGCCGAAGGCAGGCCCAGGATCAGCCATCCAGGGACGATCTCAATCGCGGACTGATCGAGATGCCGTGGCCCGAAGACAAACATATCGATCGTGTCGTTGACAAACTTCATGCCGAAGATCGGGGCCAATATCCAAGGTTTGCGCAGTGCGAAACCGACGACAAGCACCGCGACATATCCGATGTTCTTGGACGCCCAGAGCCCACCGAGATGGGCGACAACAGGGTGTGCAGTATCAAGGCCTTCCACCGCGTCACCATAGAAGATCGAGAACTGGCCAAGGCCAGACAGGATACCAACTGCACTGCCAGCAATCGTGATCGCACCGTAGAGCCAGATCCACCCATGGATCTGCATCTGTTCCGCCGTGAACCAGCCTTTCATTTGCTTACCCCTCCGCATCGCTGACGGTGACGGAGAAGGCGGGATTGAAACCGGAGCCTCTGATCACGCCGGTCGAGAAATCCGTGACGATGCGATTTGGTCCTAGAATTGTTGCGGTTGGGACTGCGCTGCCTTCGATCATGTCGGATGAGGCCGCGTCGAAGGTCACTTTCGTGATGGCTTCGCCTTCGGGCAGGTCAAAGATAAAATAGTTGCGGTCGTGATTGCCCTCTGGTGTGGGCCCGCTGAGCTGTTGGGCAAAGGCGCTGTCACCCCAAGTAAAACGGATCGCGTCCGCCGACACATCAACATCATAGAGCGTGATGAACCCCGGAAACTCGACCTCCTCACCCACGACGGCAAACTGATTGTTCAGAAGACCGAACGCGGACACGTCAACCTCTGCGCCCTCGGTTTGAGCCCCTTGGAAGGTGTTGGTGATCACGACGGTCGCGCCCGTCAGGTCAGTGGCATGTCCGCCAGCGATGGCCTGTGAAGCAAGAACGAGGGTGACAGCAGCGATTGCGGTAATCTTCATGAGTGAACTCCATGTAGGATTGAACTCCAATCATGATGAATACGATTTGCCGCCGCTCAAAATTAGTAGTTTTCATTTCATAATGAACGACCGCATCGGTTAAGGTCGCGCCATGAGCGATACCCTTCAAAAACGCCTGTCCCGCATTGATCTGAACTTGTTGCCTCTGCTGCTTGTATTGATGGAAACGCGAAGCACTCAGGCGACGGCGGATCAGATCGGGCGGACACAGTCGGCTGTGAGCCATGCCCTCAACCGGCTGAGAGAGATGATGGGCGACCAGTTGTTTGTGCGTCATGGTCCAAAGCTGATTCCAACACCGCTGTTGTTGGAGCTGGAAACACCCATGCGACAACTTCTTGGGGATGCTGCCAGCATTGTCGAGCGCGGCGTCGCATTCGACCCGTCGCACTCTGACCGCGAAGTCGTGATCGGTTGCTTTGACCTTGCGATGCCGCTTGCCGGGCAGGTCTGCGAAGCTCTGAAGCTGCAGGGCCCGAATCTGACGTTTCGGATAACCGATGCACGGTCGTCAAACACACGCCTGCGCGCAGGCGAGATCGATTTGATCATCGGGCTCTATCGTAACAAGGCCGAACCCGGGCAGAGTATGAGCTTTGTTCGCAATGTGGGCTGGGCATTTCTGGCGTCTGAAAGACTGCGCATGCCCGAAAACCCTTCGGCAGAGGATTGGGCCGAACGCCCGCATGTTCAGGTCTATACAGGGGGACAAGGTCGGTCGCCCGTCGCAGATGCCGCGCGACTGGCAGGTGTGAAGCGCCGCGTCGCTCTTCAAGTCGATAGCTTCATGCAAGCGCTTTTTACTGCCAGCCAAGGCGAGATGCTTTTTACGACTTTCCCTCTTCTGGCTCATCCAGTTGCGCAAAGGTTCGCACTTAAGCCTTATCCACTTCCATTTGAGATGCCCGATGCGCCGCTGTCGCTGGTGACACGCGCCACGAAACATGACCCCTTTGCCAATTGGCTGCACAACAGCGCAAAGGACGTGCTTGTAGACGCTCTGGAGCATGCCGCACGCGATCTTGAGAAGGAGCTTTAGAATGCATCTCCGAAAGCTGGCGTTCTTGGCGGCCGTGGCTATAGCGCCTTCGATTGCAACCGCAGCGAATTGCGGCGGTGCACAGAACGCGTGCCAGTTGGACGATGGGTCGTACCATTTGGCGGTTCCGGAAGGTTCGGCGCCTGTTGGCCTTGTCATGTATCTTCATGGGGGCGGCGGCACGGGACGTGGAATGTTGAACTCTGGTCTCGCGAAAGAGGCTCTCGACCGGGGGTATGTCGTCATCGCGCCGAATGGCGAACACCCGGAAAACCGCTGGACCAAGGATTGGTCGGTGCGCGCTGA
>CAZMKY010000454.1:0-2944 GCA_964566835.1 uncultured Rhodobacterales bacterium | reverse complement strand
CCCCGGATCAAAGCTTTCGAGACGCCCTGCCCCAAGATGCAGCGCCGTGGATGAAGACACTGTTGAAGTACCGCTATGTGGCGCTGGCTGTTCTGATCAACATGCCGGGCAACGTGGTCCTGGGCGGTGGCGGCGGATTGGCCATGATGGCCGGGCTCAGCCGGACCTTTCATCCGGCTGCCTATCTTTTGACCGTTGGCATCGCGGTCCTGCCTGTGCCGTTCGGCTTCATGCTGCTTTCGAAAGCCTGAGCATTAACGTCTTGCCAAGCTGGCAGCGTTTCGATTTCATCCTACCCCGGAAGGGCTGCGCGTTCTCTACGCCGCATCGACGGCGCGCAGATAAGAATGGATCGGGTAAGGCGGCAGGACATATCCCATGAAAGTCAGGTTTTCTCTGAACGGAGAACTGACAGAGGTCGACGCCAAGCCGACGACCACACTTCTGGATTGGCTAAGACTGGATCGCGGACTGACCGGCACCAAGGAAGGGTGCAACGAAGGCGATTGCGGCGCCTGCAGCGTCATGGTGACCGATGAAGACGGTGCGCGCGCGTTGAATGCGTGCATTCTCTTTCTGCCACAACTTGACGGCAAGGCCGTGCGCACGGTCGAGGGGGTTTCGGCTCCAGACGGCACCTTGCACCCGGTTCAGAATGCGATGATCGAACATCACGGCAGTCAATGCGGGTTCTGCACGCCGGGCTTTGTCGTCTCGATGGCGACGGCACACCTGAACCGCCGAAATGACCACGACGACGTCCTGGCCGGAAACCTGTGTCGCTGCACTGGTTACGCACCGATCGTGCGCGCCGCGAAAGCCGCTGCAGAGGCCCCTGCACCGGACTGGATGAAAGACGCCCCGGCGGAACCGTCCGCGCCTTTGGAAACGGAAGAGGGCTGGCGGCCGACCGATCTGGACAATTTCGCCGATTGGTATGCCATGACGCCAGACGCCACTCTGGTCGCCGGCGCGACAGATGTCGGGCTTTGGGTGACCAAGGGCATGCGTGATCTGGGGCAGGTCGTTTTCCTCGCCGGGCTTGCAGATCTCAAAGGTATCACCGTCTCGGACGGCGCGATCCGCGTCGGCGCCATGACAAGCATGGCCGATCTGCTACCGGTTTTGAGGACGCATCATCCCTCTTACGCGGAATTGGTACGGCGCTATGGTTCGGACCAGGTGCGCCAGGCCGCAACGATCGGCGGCAACATCGCGAATGGCAGTCCCATCGGGGACAACCCGCCGGCCCTGATCGCGCTTGGGGCGACGCTGCATCTGAGACACGGCAAGAACCGACGCAGCCTGCCCATCGAGGATTTCTTCATCGACTACGGCAAGCAGGACCGACAGCCCGGTGAATTCGTTGAGGCCGTCAGCTTCCCTGACACCGCGCCATCGCTTCGATGCTACAAACTCTCCAAGCGCTTCGACCAAGACATCTCTGCCGTTTGCGCTGGCATCAATATTCACGTCTCGGACGACAGGATTCAGTCCGCGCGCATCGCATTTGGCGGGATGGCCGGAACGCCAAAGCGCGCCAGCGCGGTGGAAGCAGCGTTGACCGGAGAGCCGTGGACAGAAGACACCATTCGCAGCGCCATGACGAAGATGTCCGAAGACTTTACGCCGCTGACGGATATGCGCGCTTCGGCGGGCTACCGTCTGGCAACGGCGGAAAACATGCTGCTCCGCTACTTCCATGACCTGAAAGAGGTTTCGGTTTCGGTGCTGGAGGTACGCGCATGAGTGTTGCCAAACCTCTGCCCCACGATGCTGCGCGCCTGCATGTGACAGGCGCTGCACGCTACGTCGACGATATCCCAAGCCCCGCGGGTACTTTGCACCTTGCCTTTGGGTTGAGTGAAATTGCCTGTGGCCGGATTTGCGACATGGACCTTGATCCGGTTCTGGCTGCGCCCGGTGTTCGGGGTGTGCTGTCGGCGGACGACATGGTGCATAGCAACGACGTCTCGCCCTCCCCCTTGCATGAACCGCTTTTTGCGGAAGGGGATGTCTTCTTCGTTGGGCAACCGCTTTTCGCGGTCATCGCCGAGAGCCACCACCAAGCACGTTTCGCCGCGCGCCAGGCCGTCGTGCGCTACGAGGAGAAACCGGCCATCCTAAGCCTCGACGACGCCTTGGCCGCGGGGAGCCGTTTCGAGGAAGGTCCGCGGATCTACGAAGACGGCGATGCCTTGGCCGCAATCCAGTCGGCACAGCATCAGTTGACCGGATCGATCGAGATCGGGGGCCAGGAACACTTCTACCTTGAGGGCATGGCGGCCTTGGCGCTGCCACAGGAAGGCGGCGACATGATCGTGCACTCTTCCTCGCAGCACCCGACCGAGATCCAGCACAAAGTGGCTGACGCACTGGGCGTGCCGATGCATGCCGTCCGGGTCGAAGTGCGCCGGATGGGTGGTGGATTTGGCGGCAAGGAAAGTCAGGGCAACCACCTTGCCGTCGCCTGTGCTGTCGCTGCTGCCCGCACAGGGCGGCCCGTTGCCATGCGCTATGACCGCGATGTCGACATGGTCGTCACCGGAAAGCGACATGACTTCCGGATTGACTACACGGTGGGACACGACGCCGATGGCCGCATTCAAGGCGTGTCTTTCCTGCAGCTTTGTCGCGGCGGCTGGAGCCAGGACCTGACCCTGCCGGTGGCCGACCGGGCCATGCTGCATGCCGACAATGCTTACGACATCCCGGCCATGCGAATTGAAAGCCATCGCCTGAAGACCAACACGCAATCTGCCACGGCTTTCCGCGGCTTTGGCGGGCCCCAAGGGATGCTTGGGATTGAACGCGTTCTGGACCACGTGGCGCATGCCACAGGGCGCGATCCTCTCGAAGTCCGCAGATTGAATTATTACGCGGATATGGACGGAGGGGGGCCGTCTGCCCCCCGCGCTTCGCGCCCCCCCGAGGGTATTTCAGA
>CAZMKY010000453.1:0-3651 GCA_964566835.1 uncultured Rhodobacterales bacterium | reverse complement strand
CCGGGCGTCGCGCCGGGGGATCAATTGAGGATCGTATCAAGTCGGCCCGAGAACGCCGCAAGCAGAAACTGATCGAACCCACCCCGGCGCCGGAACCGCAAGCTGACGCCTCCATTGTAGAGCCACCTCCGCCTCGGCCCGCGCCGAAGAAACGGCGGCGTCCGGTCCTTTTTGGGCTGCTGTTGGCCGGGCTGCTCACCGGGTTGGTGACCGTCGCGCTTCTGCCCCCGGTCGAACCGCCGCTGCCGGATATACCGCCTGTCGTTGTGGCTGATACCGGTGCCCTGCAAGCGCCGCCAGAGGAACTCGATGCGCCAAATCTAGACCTGCCAATTCGCGCGCAGGCCTTTCGTCTTCGCCTTGCGCCCTACCTTCCCGTGGCGCTTCGGACAGAAGACCCCACCGTCTTGATCGACGCGCCCATCCGCGCCCCACAGCCCCCGACGGAAAGCGCACCTGCGCGATCCGAAAGACCGCGAACCAAGCCGGAAAACTGATCAGCTGTGTTCTTCAGCCGCCGTCGCCGCCAAGGCGCGGTTGTAGGCGCGAAGGGCATCGACCTGAAACAGGGCACCGTGAATTTGCGGCGCTTCGCCCTCTGCTCCAAGCGTCACGACCGGCAAGAACGGTGCTCGTGTTTCCTCAAAGATGGGCATTGCCGTCTCCAGCGTGGCATTGCGCTCAATCATCAGCCCTGCCTCGATTGCCTCCCAAACCGCATCGTCCGGCGCGGCCAAAGGATCATCCGGCGTCCGCATGACGTTCGCCACACGGAACATCGACAGGAGATAGGCCTGCGGGCCCGCTGCAAGATGGATGTTCCGGCGCTCAAGCTGGGTCAGGAAGAAGGATCGGTCGACCAATCGGGATGCCACTGCCGTCGACATTGAGACAGCCACCATAACAGCAAGTCCGGTCTGCCAGTCCCCCGTCAGTTCGAACACGATCAACGTGGTCGAGATCGGCGCGCCCAGAACAGCTGCCGCAACCGCCCCCATGCCTGCCAAGGCATAAAGTGTTTCCGCGCCTGAAACCTCGGGGAAGATGCTTGTGGCAACCAGTCCGAATGAAAGCCCAAGCAAAGCGCCAACCATCAAGGACGGAGAAAAGACACCTCCGCCCATGCGGCCAGCCATTGTGATCGCAACCGCAACCACCTTGAGCACACAGAAAACAACGGCTTCGTGGAACAGCAGGTTGCCCGTCAGAGCGGCACTCGTCGTCTCGTATCCCACGCCGATGATATGCGGGTAGAAAATCGCGATCCCGCCAAGGAACGCTCCGGCGATTGCCGGGCGCATGAACCGCGGGATGCCGTAGCGGCGCCGGATGCGCCCTCCGATATCATCCGTCCAGAATATGGCGCGCATCATCAGAACGGCGACAAGCCCGGACAACAGGCCGAGCAGCAGGAAGGCTGGCAGTTCTACGTAGAAGGCCAACGCGCCTTCTTCCATCAAGGCGAACTCGGTCACATCCCCGAATTCCAAACGGTTGATCACGGTCCCGGCCGCACTGGCGATGACGATAGGCGCGAAGGCGTGCACGGCAAAATGGCGAAGCACGACCTCAAGCGCGAAAAGAGCGCCTGCAATCGGGGCGTTGAAGCTTGCCGAAACAGCAGCGGCCACGGCACAACCCAGAAGATCCCGCCCAGTGATCCCGTCAGCGTGAATACGCTGGCTGACCCATGTGGAAATCACGGCGGCCAAATGAACCACCGGTCCTTCCCTTCCGGTTGATCCGCCGGTGCCCAGCGTGATCAAGGACGCTGCCGCCGAGGCCAGGCCGGATTTCACTTCGACCCGACCATCATGAAGGGCCGCGCCTTCGATGACGTCAGCAACTGATCTTGCGCGATTGTCTGACGTGAACCGCTGAAGGATGAGTCCGACGACAAGTCCGCCAAAGATCGGAATGATCAGGATGACATACCAAGGCAAGTTCTCCGCCGCTGTCGCAAGCAAGCGAACATCTTCTGTGCCGTAGAGCGAGGCTTGAAGCGCTTCGATGCCTTTCCGGAAGCCCAAAGCTGCAAAGCCCGCGGCGATCCCGATCAATAGCGCAATGAACCAGAACTGGATGCGTCCGGGTCCGCGATGCTTGACGACCTGCCACCCTTTTCGGCAGGCCATAAGGACATCGTCCAGTTGGCTTCCGATCATGGATGATTTCGGACTGTCAGACACGAGGGTCCGTCCTTAGCATTTGGGCCAGTCAACCGAGGGCGTCAACGGCTTGGGCCCACTCCCGCCGGACGCTCTTCCCCTCGTAGGATAACCAGCGCATCGCGGAAAGTGCCATTTGACGCAAATCCCGACACGATTTCGGGAAATGCGCTCAGATGTCGCCCAAAAGCGCCTTTGCCGCGTCGCGCGCTGCATCTGTGACCGTGTCGCCCGAAAGCATGCGGGCGATTTCATCCACGCGGGCGTCGGGATCAAGTGGTGATACGCGGCTGAGCGTTGTGTCCTTCACGACTGTCTTTGCAACCTGCCAGTGATGCGCCGCAAGCGCGGCGACCTGCGGGGAATGGGTCACGACAAGCACCTGAGCACCGTCCGCAAGGCGCTGCAAGCGCCGTCCCACCGCGTCCGCCGTGGCGCCACCAACACCGCGATCAATCTCATCAAAGATCATCGTGACACCCTTGGCGTCCTGACGAAGACAGACCTTGAGTGCCAGAAGAAAGCGGCTGAGTTCACCGCCAGAGGCGATCTTGTTCAGCGGCCCTGAGGGCGCGCCGGGGTTTGTCGCCACAGTGAAAGCGACCTCATCCATGCCGTCTGGACCGGCGTCCGACGCCGTGATTTCAGTCTTGAACACGGCCCGCTCCATCTTCAGCGGCGCCAACTCCTTGGCCATGGCCTTATCGAGCGCTTCGGCCGCTACCCCCCTCTTGGCGCTGAGCTTGGCACTTGCGGCTTCGAAAGCCTTGGACTTGGCATCTACGTCCCGACGGAGCGCATCAAGGTTCTCGGCGCCACCGTCCAAGGCGTGAAGCCTTTGACGCAAGCCCTCCGCAAAGGGACCCAGATCATCCGGAAGAACCGCGTGCTTGCGTGCAAGACCTCTTAGCGCAAACAGTCGTTCTTCCGTCGTCTCCAACTCACTCGGATCGAAGGTCAGCGCGTCGAGCGCACGGGCAACACCGTCCTGTGCTTCGCCCAATTCTGCTTCGGCCCGCGAGAGCGCCTGTAACGCATCGTCCAGCGTCCCTTCAGCAGCTTCTGACGCACTTTCCAGCCAGCGTGCGGCATCCCGGAGCAAGCCTTCCGCACCTTGCGAGCCAAGCGCCGTTGCAGCTTGCGCGACATCGTCCCGGATACGCTGAGCGCCCTGCATCAAGCGACGTCGCGCGTCGAGGTCCGCTTCTTCACCCGCTTCCGGCGCAAGCTGGTCCAGCTCTCCGACGGCGTGGCGCAAGAAGTCCTCTTCGCCTTTGAGCGCCGCGACTTCTTCTTCCACTGCACTAAGGGCTTTCCGCGCCTGTCCAAACTCGCGCCAAGCCTGACGGACAGCGTCCACCTCGGCGCTCAACCCACCAAAGTCATCAAGAAGTTGGCGGTGGCCGCGGGTGTTCAGCAATCCACGATCATCTGTCTGCCCGTGCAGTTCCACCAAATGCGCCGACAAGGCTCTCAGCACTTC
>CAZMKY010000452.1:0-7133 GCA_964566835.1 uncultured Rhodobacterales bacterium | reverse complement strand
GAACGACCCTGCCGGTGAAGACGCGCCCACCCGATCGGCGCAATTCCTCCAACGGCGGCACTAAACCTTTGAATTAAAATATTTCCTGCTGTGATGCGTGTTTCAATGAGATCACGGCACGGCGTCAGCGCGCGGTGCAGCGACCATTGACGCTCAGACTTTCGGTCGTCCGGGCAACGGCCCAGTCACCGGTTTCGGGGTCAAGCTCCCACTCCGCCACCGATCCGCCGAAGATATTGAGGCAATACCGCGTTGCCGGGAAGCGGGCACTCTCACGCACGTCTTCCAAGGTTGCGTCACCAGCAGCGCGAACCGTCACGACAAAATTCCGGCGATCCTCGCCCCGGCTGAGCTTGGCGGTGTAAGGCAGAACTGTCGCGGACTGACCGGCACCTTGGAACAACCTCTCGCGCAGGCCACACCCCGAAAGCAAAGCAAGGCACAAAACGGCGCAAAGCGCGCGCATCGGCAGTGCGGAGTTGCCCGAAGAATCCGAAATCAACTTGGCCATCCAGAGGTCCCGTATCAAAGGTCTCATTCCGCAATAGCCTGAAATGAGTGCCAAAAAAAGCCCGCGCGTTATCTACGCCTGTCTCTGAGGGGATGGACGCCACGGATGGCCTTGCGACCGAGCGACAGCGTCATGATCAGGGCGACCAGCCCAAGACCCACGACTGCCGCCCACGCCCATGTCGGCATGAAGCCATAGCGTATGGCCTGAACGGTCCCGAAGATCGGCACGCCGGTCACGAATAACGTGACGAAAACGGCGAGAGCGCTTTGAAGTCCGTCGAAGAAGCGGCGCATCGGCGCGGGCGTTACTCGGCCGCGACGGCGGCGCTGACGCGGCCGGTCTGTTGCGCCTTGATGCGATCTTCGATCTCGTCACGGAAATGGCGGATCAGACCCTGGATCGGCCATGCAGCCGCATCGCCCAAGGCACAGATCGTATGACCTTCGACTTGCTTGGTGACATCGAGAAGCATGTCGATTTCCTCGACCTCGGCTTCGCCTTTCACAAGACGGTCCATCACGCGCATCATCCAGCCGGTGCCTTCACGACATGGCGTGCACTGGCCGCAGCTTTCGTGCTTGTAGAACTTAGACAGCCGCCAGATCGCTTTGATGATGTCCGTTGACTGATCCATCACGATGACGGCGGCGGTGCCAAGACCTGACCGCTGCTCGCGCAGCCAGTCGAAATCCATGATGGCTTCTTCCTTCATGATCTTGCCGGGCAGACAAGGCACCGAAGATCCACCGGGAATCACCGCTTTCAGATTATCCCAGCCACCGCGAATGCCGCCGCAGTGACGCTCGATCAATTCCTCGAAGGAAATCGACATGGCTTCTTCGACGACGCACGGGTTGTTCACGTGGCCCGAGAGCGCGAAAATCTTGGTGCCCACGTTGTTCGGACGACCAAAGGACGAAAACCATTCAGGTCCGCGGCGCAGGATCGTCGGGACCACGGCGATCGATTCCACGTTGTTCACGGTGGTCGGGCAGCCATAGAGACCGGCACCCGCCGGGAACGGCGGCTTCATCCGGGGCATGCCCTTACGGCCTTCAAGGCTTTCAAGAAGTGCGGTTTCTTCACCACAGATATACGCGCCTGCGCCGTGGTGCAGATAGAGATCAAAATCCCAGCCGGAACCGGCGGCATTCTTGCCCAGCAATCCATCATCGTAGGCCGCGTCGATGGCAGCCTGAAGCGCTTCCTTTTCGCGGATATACTCACCGCGGATGTAGATGTAGCAGGCATGCGCGTTCATCGCGAAGGATGCGATCAGGCAGCCTTCGATCAGCGTATGCGGATCGTGGCGCATGATTTCGCGGTCTTTGCAGGTGCCCGGCTCGGATTCGTCGGCGTTGACGACCAGATAGCTGGGGCGACCATCGCTTTCCTTGGGCATAAAGGACCATTTCAGACCCGTCGGGAAACCCGCGCCACCCCTGCCCCGCAGTCCGCTGGCTTTCATCTGATCGATGATCCAGTCACGGCCCTTCTGGATGATTCCCGCCGTGCCGTCCCAATGCCCGCGCGCCTTCGCACCAGCCAAAGAACGGTCATGCATGCCGTACAGGTTCGTAAAGATGCGATCCTTGTCATCCAACATCGGTCTACCCTCGCCTCATCCGCGCCGTTTGCGCCAGATCTGCCATGTCACGATAAACGCCCAGAGAAAACCCGCGAGCGCGAACAAGTCGATCAAAAGTCGATATCGCGACGAAATGCCAAACTCTCCCACGGCCCACTGCGCAATCATCCACAGGACCATGGTGCCTGCGATAACCAAAGAGACCACGCGCATCTGGCGGGTCTGATTGCGGTCGTGGGTGGGATCGTCGCTCATGGCGCTCCACTACGGTTCCATCTGGAGTAAATTCTACTCCGGTTGACCCCGTTTGGCGAGGCTCAACGCATGAAGCCCGACTTGCGACGCCGGGCTTCAGTTGTCAAGTTTTCGCGCGTGGTACGCCCGCGTCAGGATTGCGCTTTGGAGAACTCGGTCTCGCCGCCATCCGCCAGGATTTTGGCCTGTGCGACCCAATCGTCGCGCGACACGCGTCCTTTGAAGCCTTCAAGGTTGTCGTCAACCCATGCAACTTCACCCGGTCCCCAAGCGGCGACCTGATGGAAGTGGTAGAATCCCATGGAATTCAGAAGCTTTTCAAGCTTCGGTCCGACGCCTTTGATCTTCTTCAGATCATCCGCTTCGCCATCAGGCGCATCCATTGTTGCCGGCTTTACGCCGTCGGACGCTTCAGGAGCGGGCTCTGGATCAGGCTCAGGTGCGACATGCTCAACATGCTCGACATGTGCCACCGGAGACGGCGCAGGCTTTGCAGGCTGAGGAGCTGCCCCCGCTGGACCAGCCGGCGCTTCGTGAAAGCCGCGGAACAAAATGATCGTCGCGACAAGAGCGACGGTTGCTGCGAGGAACAGTGCGGGCGAGAAAGCAAATTCGCCCAGAACCATCAGCCCGACAAAGCTGACGAGGAATATACCCGACCCGATCGCACCCACGATCATGAGCGAGCCTTGCGTTTGACGTTGCATCTAGTCGTCTCCCTAAGCGCCGTGACAGGAAGACGATATAGCAGGAATTGCCCGGAGGCAAAGCTTCTGTAAGTTTTAGTTTACGCAGGGTGTCAGATTATTCTGACAACTCCTTCGCCTGACGCACCCATTCGTCCCGTGACACGCGGCCCGAAAAACCTTCCAGGTTGCTGTCGACCCACGCAATTTCTGCATCGGTCCAGGCGGCGATCTGGTCGAAGTGGAAGAAACCGAGCGAATGCAAAAGGGCTTCCAGTTTCGGACCCACACCCTTGATGCGCTTCAGATCATCGGCACCGCCTTCGCGCGCCGCTTCGAGGCCAGCGGGCTTGGTGCCGCTCTCGGGGCGCGCAACGGATTCGGCATCGCTGCCGTCCACTTCCGCAACACCGTCAGACGCATCACCCCGCATCCGCTCGATGTCTGCCGGCTCTTCCCGGGGCGCTGGACCGGACGGACCATCACGCCAGGGTGCCACCAAAGGTACCTCGGTGCCGTCGATCCGCTTGATGGTGTCACCAATATCCGTCGCCAGCGCAGCGCTTGCATTGTATTGCGTGCGGCCGCTTTCGTGGCTGGTCAGGCTCGTCAGGCCCTTCTCGGGCTCAGAGGCATAGCGTCCATTCTGCGGACCGGGAACAGGGACCTTGCCGTCCGCCATTTCGTCCAGAATTTCGCCAAGACGCTCAACCGTCAGATCTTCGTAGTAGTCCTTGCCGATCTGCGCCATCGGCGCGTTCGCACAGGCACCAAGGCATTCCACCTCTTCCCACGAGAACTTGCCATCTTCGCTGACAACATGCGGGGCACCAATGCGATCCCGGCAGAGCTTGGCCAGATCTTCAGCACCGCAAATCATGCAGGATGTTGTTCCACAGACCTGGACATGCGCAACCGTGCCCACAGGCTGCAATTGAAACATGAAATAGAATGTCGCCACTTCGAGCGCTCGGATATACGCCAAGTCGAGCATCGCCGCGACGTGTTCGATCGCAGGCCGTGTCAGCCAGCCTTCCTGTTCCTGCGCGCGCCACAGAAGCGGAATGATCGCCGAGGCCTGGCGCCCTTCAGGATACTTGCTGATCTGTGCTTCGGCCCATTCCTGGTTGGCAGGCGTGAAGGCGAAGCTATCGGGTTGCTCTTTGTGAAGGCGGCGCAGCATCCGGGCGTTCCTCTTGTTCGTCTTGCCTGACTTCCGGGGGCGTCAAGCTCTTGGGCCGTGTGGTAGCGCGGTATGGCCAGTGGCGGCAAGGCGCGATCTGACACATATGAGCGCGATTTTGACGTTAGTTGCCCTCAGCCGGAGGCTCCGGAACCGGATAAGAGCGCCATGCAGGCAATAGCCGCCGCAATGAGCGAAAGAATCCCACTGACGGTGTGCTTCCAATGCGGATGCCCGGCACGGTGATAAAGCCAGCCATCCGTCAGCCCCATGTAAGCGCACGCCACGAAGAAAATCGACAGAACGCGCACGTCGCCGAGCAGTGTGAAGGCAAGTGCCAGGAAGGCGAACGCCGTATAGCGGTCGGCCATGACCAGCGGCAGTTGTTCTTTGAGATGCGTCGTCTGGCGCAAACCATCCTCGGGGTCGCGCCACATGACAAAGGCCAATAGAGCGAGGATCAACACAGTGATGACGCCACAGACAAGTGTCAGGGTCATCCACATGTCAGCATCTCCGGAAAGTCAGCGGTCGATTTCACCGAAAACGATGTCGAGCGTTCCGATGATCGCAGACACGTCGGCCAGTTGGTGCCCTTTCGACACGTGGTCCATCGCCTGCAAGTGCAGGTAACCCGGCGCACGGATCTTTGCGCGGTATGGCTTGTTGGTGCCATCCGCGACAAGGAAGACACCGAATTCGCCCTTCGGTGCCTCGACCGCGGCATAGACCTCGCCTTCCGGCACGTGGAAGCCTTCGGTGTAGAGCTTGAAGTGATGGATCAGAGCTTCCATCGAGGTTTTCATCTCGCCCCGTGAAGGCGGTGTCATCTTGCCCCGCGCCAGAACATCACCTGGTTCATTGCGCAGCTTCTCGCACGCTTGATGGATGATCTTCAGACTTTCTTTCATCTCGGCCATGCGGACCAGATAGCGGTCGTAGCAGTCGCCGTTGACGCCGACAGGAATGTCGAATTCGAATTCGTCATAGCATTCATAGGGCTGCGCGCGGCGCAAATCCCAAGCCAGTCCCGAACCGCGCACCATCACACCGGAGAAACCCCAATCAAGGATCTCTTCTTCGGACACCTTGCAGATGTCGACATTGCGCTGCTTGAAGATACGGTTTTCGGTCAGAAGACCGTCGATGTCTTCCAGAACAGCCGGGAATTCCTTGGCCCACTGGTCGATGTCTTCGATCAGGTCGGGCGGAAGGTCCTGGTGGACGCCGCCCGGGCGGAAATAGGCAGCGTGCAGGCGTGCACCGCAGGCACGCTCGTAGAACACCATCAGTTTCTCGCGCTCTTCAAAGCCCCAAAGCGGCGGCGTCAGCGCGCCCACGTCCATGGCCTGAGTCGTGACATTCAGGATGTGGCTCAGAATACGGCCAATCTCGGAATAAAGAACGCGGATCAACTGGGCGCGGCGCGGCACCTCCGTGCCCGTCAGCCGTTCAATCGCCAAACACCACGCGTGCTCCTGGTTCATCGGCGCCACGTAGTCGAGACGGTCGAAATACGGCAGGTTCTGCAGGTAGGTCCGGCTTTCCATAAGCTTTTCCGTACCGCGGTGCAGAAGCCCGATATGCGGGTCACAGCGTTCGACGATTTCCCCATCCAGCTCCAGCACCAGACGCAACACACCGTGCGCCGCAGGGTGCTGCGGCCCAAAGTTGATGTTGAAGTTCCGGATCTGCTGTTCGCCTGTCAGCGCGTCGTCGAAGTTGCCATCCATCATCGCAATCGTCCGATATCGGTTCCCTTTGGCGACTATGTAACTGAGGCCGTCGCCGGATGCCAGTGCGGTTGAACGCCGCCTAAGGTGTATTCCATCTGTCTGGCAGCGCACCGAAATGGGCCAGAGCGGCGTCATATTGAGGGCGCAACCACTCCAAGGCCAGTGCGCGCGCATCCTCTCTCAACTCAACCTTCTGCGCTGGAAAAACCGGATCCGGGTCCGGTTCAAATGCCGATAGGCCGAGAAAGTCGCATACCCGCGCGAAACCATCTCCTTTGACCAACTCATCAAAGGTCAGGATCAGCAGGCGATCATTTGGGATGCAGGACGTGAGGCGCGGCAAGATGCCTGCATAATCCGCCCGCGTGACCAGCTCGGTTTCCCGGCCTTGAATGGTTTGCATCAGGATACGGTGGGCGCGATCAGGTGTGGCAACGCCTTTCGGGTCGCGCCGCTCGGCCATCATACGTACATGGCTCCAAAGCCGCTCCAAAGGATCACGTACGCTGTAGATCATGCGGACATCGGGCGAGATACTCAGAGCCTTTTGGAGCCACTCCTCGTCAAGCAGGGCATAAGCAGGCGTAATGTCTCCTACCAGCTTTGCATCCCCTGCCTTGGCCGTCAGGTAGGACAGATAGGCTTCCGGATCATAAGCCTTGCGCTCCAGAATCTTCAGCCAGTCATAGCGGTCAGACAAACGCTGCATGATGTCCGATTGAGCAAAAGCGTCCGGAGCCATGTTGGCCGCTGGAAAGCCAAGCTTACGGGCTGCGCGTTCAAACATCGACTTGTGCTGACCGCGATGGTTCGCAATCTGGCGATCCCATGCGCCCATTCGGGCGCAGTTGAAGTAGTGATGTTCCTTGATCGTCCTGAAATAGGTCTCAGGATGCGCGGCGAGACGCTGATACAGCCAGCTGGCTCCGGCCTTGGTTGCCCCAAGGCCCAGCAGGACGGTGTAGTCGGTTACGGCTTTCACTTCGCTTTCGCGTCGCCATCCGCTTTGTCGTCACCCGGAAGGATGTACTCTGCGCCTTCCCACGGGCTCATGAAATCGAATTGGCGGTATTCCTGAACCAGATTGACAGGCTCATACACCACGCGCTTCTGACGTTCGTCGTAGCGAAGTTCGGTGTAGCCAGTCGTCGGGAAATCCTTGCGAAGCGGA
>CAZMKY010000451.1:0-4451 GCA_964566835.1 uncultured Rhodobacterales bacterium | reverse complement strand
GACATACTTGCCGTAAAGCTCCATGCCCGGCTCATAGCCCGGCCCGGGATTGCCGTCGGCATCCTTGCCAAATTCGCCAGCAACGACGCCTTTGACTTCACCATTCTCGCCAAAGACAAGCTCTGAACAGGACATGCCCGGGAACACTTCGACGCCCAACTCTTCGGCTTGCTCGGCCATCCAGCGGCACACATTGCCCATCGAGACGATGTAGTTGCCGTGGTTGTTCATCAGCGGAGGCATGACAATGTTGGGAATACGAACCTGACCGGCCTCGCCCAGCATGTAGAACCGGTCTTCCTTGACCGGCACGTTCAGCGGCGCGCCTTTTTCTTTCCAATCCGGGATAAGCGCATCGAGACCCGCAGGATCGAGGACAGCGCCCGACAGGATATGCGCGCCGACTTCTGAACCTTTCTCAAGAACCACGACATTCAGATCGGCATCCAATTGCTTCAGCCGGATCGCCGCGGACAAACCGGCCGGACCGGCGCCAACGATGACGACATCGTATTCCATGCTTTCGCGTTCAAATTCAGACATTGTCCAATCCCGATCTATCCCTAGTCGCGAACGTGGTAATTCGCCTTCTCCTCAAGCGCAATTGCGACACAGCGTTACAAGAAACAAGGGCGAAATCGTCCCCGCTCGGCAAATTGCTGCACGACAGCATGTGATTCCCACTTCGGACCGCTTGACAGCCCCCACCTGACTTGTGACAGAAGTGCGCTTTCACTGCCCGGATGGACCGACAGGTTGCCCATGGACAAGATACCTTTGACCCGCGCGGGGCACACCGCGCTCAACGAAGAACTCAAGACGCTGAAAAGCGTTGAGCGCCCGGCTGTCATCAAGGCGATTGCCGAAGCACGCGAGCATGGCGACTTGAGCGAAAATGCCGAGTATCATGCTGCCCGCGAAAAGCAGAGCTTCATCGAAGGTCGCGTCAAGGAGCTTGAGGGAATCCTGAGCCTTGCCGATGTCATCGACACGTCCAAGCTTTCCGGCTCGGTCAAGTTTGGTGCCGTGGTCGAATTGGTGGACGAAGACACCGACGAGGAACAAACCTATCAGATCGTCGGCGAACCCGAAGCCGACATCGAAAACGGCAAGTTGAACATCAAGTCACCTCTGGCCCGTGCCCTTATCGGCAAGGACGAAGGCGACAGCGTGGAAGTTCGCACCCCCGGCGGCGAGAAGTCTTACGAGATCCTCAGCGTCAAATTCAGCTGACCCGTTCGGAGGCCAATTTGGGCCATGAGCGATAGAGACAACATCGAAGACCAAACGCCGGACTTGGGCGTTTATGCGCGCAAGGCCGAAGCCGGGTTGGCGTCAATCGACAAGGTCGCCATTGGCCTGACAGCTGCGTGGTTGACCGTGTGCGCCCTTCTTTGGCTTGCAGGACCAGACACCGGTGCTTCCGGGCAGTTCTCGACGATCATCGCCCTGGCAGCTGTCCTGAGCCCTGTTGCATTAATCTGGGTCGGCCTTTTGTCATTCAAAAGCACGCGCGTCATGCAGGAAGAGGCCGCGCGCCTTCGCGCAAGCCTTGAGACCATGCGCAACATGTACCAGACGCAGGCGCAGATTGCGGCCACGGCGATGGGGCCAAATGTCGAACGAAAGCTCGATGCGCTTGTCCGCGGTCAGAAACAAACTGAATCGGCGTTGGCCAGCTTCTCTTCCCGCCGCCCCGTGTCGGAACCCCGTCCTGCACCTCAGCCCGAACCAGTGGCCGAGGCTACCCCACAAACCACTCAGGAACTGCCCGAGCAGCCCGGTTTGGCGCTGGAGCCGGACTACGATCCGAACGCGTCGCCCGTAAGCAATGCCGATTTCATCGTCGCGCTAAATTTCCCTGAAACCGCAGACGACATTGCCGGTTTCGAAGCGCTCCGCCGCGCGCTGGTGGACCCAAGAGCCGCGCGCTTGGTCCAAGCAAGCCAAGACGTTCTGACGCTGCTCAGTCAGGACGGGATCTACATGGATGACATGACGCCTGACCGTGCCCGCCCGGAAATCTGGCGGCGCTTTGCGGACGGGGAACGTGGTCGCACGATCGCAGCACTGGGTGGCATTCGGGACCGTGCGTCCTTGGCCCTCGTCGCGCAGCGGATGCGGTCAGATCAGGTGTTCCGCGACACCAGCCATCACTTTCTGCGAACATTCGACAAGACGTTTGCAAGCTTTTCCGAGAAGGCGAGCGATTCCGAGATCATCAAGATCACCAACACCCGGACGGCACGCGCTTTCATGCTGCTAGGACGCGTTGCTGGCCTTTTCGACTAGAAGCTCGGTCCGAACGCGGCATAGGGGATAAAACGAACCGGATCTCCGACACCGATGTCCCTCGCGCCATCTTCCAATTCCACCAGACCTTCCGCCCAGGCCAATCCGGAAATCCGGCCAGATCCTTCCGATTTGAACACCTCGGCCCGCCCATCCGGCGTCAGCCTTGCGCGCAGATACTCTCGCCGACCGGCTTTCTTCCGCTTGGAAAACGCCGCCGGCACGGTAAAGCCCTGCGGCGCCCGCCAAGTGCCACCGGCCAGCAGAGACAGGGCAGGACCACCAAAAACTAGGGTGCAAACAAGGGCGGCGACCGGATTTCCCGGCAGACCAAACACGGGCACCCCATCCCAGACGCCAAGCGCCAAGGGGCGCCCTGGCTTCAGGGCGATCCGCCAGTCCGCGCGGCTGCCGGTTTCGCCCAGCAAGGCCGAGACATGGTCTTCGTCCCCAGCCGATGCACCGCCAGATGTCAAAATCGCATCCACACGACCGGCCGCATCGTCCAGCAAGGCTTTCAGATCGGCGCGATCATCTTTCGAATGCCCCAGATCGACGGCTTCAAAGCCCCAAGTCTGCAGCTGTCCCAAGAGCATCGGGCGGTTGGCGTCGTAGGTCCGCGCGGGATCTTCGGTTTCACCCGGCGCTGCGAGTTCATCTCCAGTCGACAAAACCCCAACACGCAGGCGCCGAAAGACTGTCACTTCGGTGACACCCGTTGCTGCCAAAAGTGCAAGCTCTGGCGGCCCTAGGCGCGCGCCCTTTTCAAGAATGACATCGCCCGCCGCGACGTCTTCACCGGCCTTGCGTGCGTTCGATCCGGGTTTAACACCGCCCGGCACGTCAATCGCGCGAGCATGAGCGGTGACATCTTCCTCCAAGATGACCGTATCGACGCCCGCTGGCAAAAGTGCCCCTGTCAGAATGCGTACGGCATGGCCCTCGGGAACTGTGCCCGTGAACGGTGCCCCGGCCGCCGCGCGCCCCTCGACCAGCGGCAGTGTCTGATCCGCGCCTGTCAGGGACGTGGCGGCGCAGCCATAGCCATCCACAGCACTGTTTGCAGCCGGCGGGTTTGACCGCTTCGCGACGACATTTTCTGCCAGATACAAGCCCAGCGCGTCGGCGACACTCTGACCCGCAACATCTGTCACAGGGGACAACCTGTTTTGCAGACGCGCCAAAGCGTCGTCTACCGGCGTCCAGTTCACGCCCGGCGGCAGGGCAAAACAATCATTTTTCAGGCGCGGCTTCATGGCGGGCCAAGATTGCCGCAGAAGATCCGGCGCGTCGACACCGAAGATCCAACCTTCTTCCGGCGCATCGACCGACAACAGGGTCGACAAGTCAGCGTCGGACAGGCCAGCTATCATGGCCGCCAAGGTCGCCACCTGCGCACGATCCTTGATCGGATCCGCAATGGCCCTGACCACGTCGGCTACAAGCGAGGGCCAAACCTCGACAAACGCCACCGGAGCGTTCAATGGCTCAAACGGCCAGACGGCCACGCGGTCGGGATGCTTTTCGCGAAGCCTCTGCAACGTTGTAATCCCGGTCATGGCCTGCCCGCCAACCGCGCCGGCACCTCCCATCTGCCAAAGTGTGAAGGCGCCTTTTGCAAGCCTCTCGGCCGCGCGTCTTTCCGGCAGTCCCGGCGGATGATCCGGCTTCTTGCGAGGCAATCCCGGGATGTCTGCCTTGCTGCCGTTGAACCAGAACGGACCGCCGCCGTCGAACATCGCGTTCAACTCTGCCGCAACCTGAAATCGGTTGTTGGATTGCGGCGTATCTTTCAGCCCTTCGCTCAACATGCGCCAGACCGCAAAGGGATCCGAAGAGCCTGTCACGGCCTCGGCGAAACCCTCCGGATACCCAAACGGGAAATCGAATCCGATCAACGTTCGTCGACCAAGGGAACATTCGCGTTCGATCAGATCCGAAAGCCAAGCTTCCGCCAAAACTCGATTCCGTAGGTAAACCGGCGCTTCGGCAATGTCGCCACGCTGCACAGCTGCCCATATCGCATCCTTCTTCGGGCGGGGGCCGGTGTCGTTGCCGCTGGACCAATCGACGATGGCTACGGTGTCGAAGCGGGTCAAAGACCCAACTCTGCCGCGATGAAGTCGGCAATCGCTTTTGTGTCGTTCAGATCAAACACG
>CAZMKY010000450.1:0-1650 GCA_964566835.1 uncultured Rhodobacterales bacterium | reverse complement strand
GAGGCGGCTGGTGTTGAAGTCGTAGCCACGCTCGACGCGCGGGATGGGGCTGTTGTTACGGGCACCAAGGGTCGTTTGGGGTTGCAAGAGATCACGGTTCAGGACGGCGGGCGTGAACGCACGATCCGCACCGACTGTCTTGCAGTGACCGGGGGTTGGAACCCGGCCGTTCATCTAACCTGCCACATGAACGGACGCCCAGTCTGGAACGACGATCTGGCCGCGTTCCTGCCGTCTGAAGGTGCCGTGCCCGGTCTTTACGTGGCCGGAGCGGCGAATGGGCGATTTTCGACCGAAGCCTGTTTGTGGGACGGCATCGAAGTTGCGGCCAAGGCCTTGGGGCGGGACCTGTCAGAAATCGATGTTCCCAGCATCGAGGATGATTTCGACTATCAGATCCAGCCAACTTGGTCTGTCCCGCATAAAGGGCGTGCATGGTTGGATCTGCAAAACGACGTGACGACGAAAGATATCCGGCTGGCGGCACAAGAAAACTTCCGGTCCGTCGAGCACATGAAGCGTTATACGACGCAAGGCATGGCCACGGACCAGGGCAAGGGCTCGAACGTCAATGCGCTGGCCATACTGGCTGACGCGACGGGGCGCAGCATTCCGGAGACAGGCACAACCACCTTCCGCCCCCCCTATAATCCTGTGCCAATCATGGCGATGGGGGCAGGGGCAAAGGGGAAAGGTTTTGCGCCAGAACGCTTTACCACCTCGCACGAGGCCAGCGTGGCACGTGGCGCGCCGATGATCGAAGCAGGTCTGTGGTACAGGCCGTCCTACTTCCCAACGCCGGGAGAGAAGACATGGCGCGAGGCGTGCGACCGCGAAGTCCGGATGGTGCGCTCTGCGGTTGGCGTTGTCGACGTCTCCACCCTTGGCAAGATTGAGATCTTCGGCCCCGACGCCGGAGCCTTCCTCGATTTCGTCTACACCAATACTTTTTCGACGCTGAAGCCGGGGCGGGCGCGCTATGGGCTGATGTTGCGAGAGGACGGGCATATCATGGACGACGGCACGACGGCTTGCCTCGCGCCAGACCATTACATGATGACCACCACGACGGCCGCAGCCGGGCAAGTGATGGCTCACCTGGAGTTCGTCCACCAAGTCTTGCGCCCGGATCTGGACGTGGCCTTCGTGTCGGCCACAGAGCAATGGGCGCAGTTTGCCATCGCTGGTCCCAAGGCATGGGATGTTTTGCGCGGTGTCGTTGATGGTGGTGTCGCCCCGGAGGACTGGCCCTTCATGTCGTGCGGTGCCGTTAGCGTTTCAGGCATAGACGCGCGGCTTTTCAGAATTTCGTTCTCGGGCGAGGCCGGATTCGAGCTGGCCGTGCCCGCGCGCTATGGTGACGCGCTTTACCGGGTCTTGGTTGCGCAGGCCGAAGCGCTGGGTGGCGGTGCCTATGGCATGGAAGCGCTCAACGTCCTCAGAATTGAGAAGGGTTTTGTCACGCACGCAGAGATCGACGGTCGCGTCACGGCTTTCGATCTTGGGATGCAGGGCATGATGTCGAAGAAGAAGGATTTTATCGGAAAGGCTGCATCGATGCGCCCGGGGCTCTCGGGTGAGCACCGGGAGCAGTTGGTCGGTCTCCGCGTCGTCGAGGGCGGAGAGATTTCGGCTGGTGCCATGCTGTTC
>CAZMKY010000449.1:0-9045 GCA_964566835.1 uncultured Rhodobacterales bacterium | reverse complement strand
CTTGCCTATCGGACGGTCATACTTTGCTCGGGCGACATGGGTTTTGGCGCTCGGCGGACCTTCGACATCGAGGTCTGGCTGCCGGGTCAGGACACCTATCGCGAGATCTCGTCGGTTTCGACCTGCGGCGACTTCCAGGCCCGCCGGATGAACGGCCGTTTCCGTGACGAGAACGGCAAGCCTGCCTTTGTGCATACCCTGAACGGATCTGGCCTGGCCGTTGGGCGCTGCCTGATCGCCGTCCTTGAAAACGGGCAAACCGAGGATGGCGGCGTTGACCTGCCTGAAGGCCTGCATCCGTGGCTCGGCGGCAAGACACGCATCACGCCAGAAGGTGATCTGGTCTGACCCTTTACGAGGCTGGCGTTCTTGACGCCGGCCTCACTGCCGCCTGATAGAAAGGTGGACAAACCCAAAGGTCCCAGAACACCAATGCCAGACTGGCCGCCAGAAAATCCCCGCATTCTCATCGTCATCTCGATGAAGAACGAAGGGCCTTATCTGCTGGAATGGCTGTCTTGGCATAAAGCCATTGGTGTCACGGATTTCGTCGTTTTCTCAAATCATTGCGTCGACGGCACCGATCACATGCTGGATCGTCTCGACGCGATGGGAGAGCTGACGCATCTGCCCAATCCTGCGCTGCTTTATGACCGTCGCGGCTATCAGCCGATCGCCTTGCGCTATGCGCATGATCTGCCCGTGTTCCGTCAGGCCGATTTCGTCATCTCGATGGATGCGGACGAATTCATCAACGTGCGCGTGCCCGGGCATCGACTGACCGATCTCTTCGCTGCCCTGCCTGCGTTCGATGCGCTCTCAATGAGCGAGTTGAACCACGGTGCGAATGGGCACACGGCCTTTTCCCCGGGCTGGCTGACCGAGACGTGTCCTGGACACATGACCGAGAGACCGCGAGATTTCCGCGCCAGAACAGGCGTGAAGACGATCACCCGTTTCGGTCCCAAGTTCGAACGCGTCGGCAATCATCGCCCTTACACCAAAGACGGACTGCAAGAAGTCGTGTGGCTGGACGGTTCGGGAAACCCGGCGCCGGAATTCGCGGAACGCGACACCCGGAACGGCATCGATTGTCGTGGTCGCTTTGATCTTGTGTCTTTGGACCATTTCGCACTGCGTTCGGTCGATGCGTTCTTGTTGAAGCATATGCGGGGCGATGCCGTGACCGACGGCAACAACGTCACGCAGAAATATTGGCGCAAGCGCAACAGAGCCGAGGCGACGACCAGCGACCTCGCCCCGGGTGCCGCGCGCGCGCGTACCGTCTTTCAGCGGCTCTCAGACGACAAGGTCCTCATGAAGCTGCACCGGTCAGCCGTCGCACACCATCGCCGCTTGGCGGCCGAAGCCAATCAGACGCCAGAACTCATGGCGCTGCGCGATTGGATCTTCGAGAATGCGTGGTACGACCGCTTGCCGCCCTCAAAGTGAACCGCGACGCCCGCTTGTGCGTTCAAGATCCATGATGAAGACAAAAGCAATCGCCGTTCTGATCCTGTCGCTGACCTTCGCGGGCTCCAGCATTCTCGTGCCGTTCGGAGGTTTCGATCCGAACCAGTTCCCTGTGCCGCAAGACAATCCACCGGTTCAGCCCGCTGGGTATGCCTTTGCGATCTGGGGCCTCATTTACCTTTGGCTGATTGGCTCGGCGGGCATTGGTGTCTGGAAGCACGCCGAAGATCCTGCATGGGACGCGCCGCGGTTGCCACTGATCCTGTCACTGGCCGTCGGATCCATATGGTTGCCCGTGGCGTCGCAAAGCGCCGAGTGGGCCACGATCCTGATCTGGATCATGCTGATCACTGCACTTTGGGCCGCGATGCGGGCACCCGACGGGACACGTTGGAGCTTTGCCGGACCGCTGGCGCTTTATGCAGGCTGGCTGACCGCCGCCAGTTCAGTCTCAATCGGCTTGATTGGTGCGGGCTACGGCATCGGCCCGGATCAGGAAGCTTGGGCTGTCATCGCCATTGGCATCGCACTGGTCGTCTTCGGTGCGGCCTTGCCCCGCGTGACCGCGCCACTCCTTTACGCTGCTGCAATCGCGTGGGCCCTGATCGCCGTAGCGGTCAAGGATATTGACCAAATGTCGTTTGTCGCTCTCGCCGCGCTCGGCTGCGCAGTGGCAGTCGCTTTTGCCGCCATCAAACGCCACAGGGCATCGCGAAGCGCAGCAACCTAAAGCAGGCCAGCCTTCCGGGCGCGTTCCAACTCGCGCTCGGTCACAGCACCATCGCGATTGGCATCCACTTGGCGCGCATTGGCGCCCGGATAATCGCGCGTGAAATCACGAACCGAATAATCGCCGCTGCCGCCCCCGCTTCTTCCGCCACAGGCCGAGAGTGTGAGAACCAACGCAAAGACCAGACCATGCTTACCCATGCCCATCATTCCTTCGGGGACGCCTTGCCCAAATGCTTGCGCAGTCGCGACGGCGTCGATTTCTTTTTGTTCTTGTATGGGTTGGCATCCGACTGGCTTCGGAACGTCAATCGGATCGGCGTACCCGGCATATCAAAGTCCTGCCTGAGACCACCGATCAGATAGCGCTTGTAGCTTTCTGGCAGTTTGTCCGGGAAAGACGCCATGATGACGAAGCCCGGCGGGCGCGTCTTGGCTTGCGTGGCATAGCGCAGCTTGATCCGCTTACCCCCCGGTGCCGGGGGAGGATGGGCTTCGACCATGCCTTGCAGCCAGCGGTTCAATTGCGCTGTCGTGACCCGGCGGTTCCAGACATCATGCGCGCGCAGGATTGCATCTTTCAAACGGTCCAGCCCACGGCCCGTCTTGGCTGAAACCGTGATCAGGGGCGCACCGCGCAGTTGCGGCAAAAGGCGATTGAAGGCTTCCTTCAGCTCCGCCAGTTTTTCCTGACGATGCTCTTCCAGATCCCACTTGTTGACAGCAACGACGACCGCGCGGCCTTCACGTTCTGCCAGATCCGCAATGCGCAGATCCTGCTGTTCGAACGGGATCGCGGCATCCAGCAGGACAACCACGACTTCGGCGAATTTGACCGCGCGCAACCCGTCCGAGACGCTGAGCTTCTCAAGCTTCTCCTGCACACGCGCCTTCTTGCGCATGCCCGCAGTGTCAAAAATCTTGACGGGCAGACCGTCCCAATCCAGCGGCAGCGATATCGCGTCGCGCGTGATGCCCGCTTCTGGACCGGTCAGCAAGCGGTCTTCACCCAGAAGCGCGTTGATCAGCGTGGATTTACCGGCGTTCGGTCGCCCAACCACGGCGATCTGCAGAGGACGCTCTTTCGTGGGCACGCGGGGACCGTCGGCATCGTCTTCGTCGCTGACAGACACCTCGGTTTCCGGCGCCTCGTCGGTCAGGGCAGCGCGCTCTTCGTGCTCGGCCACCAGAGGGCGCATCGCTTCATACAGATCGCCCATGCCCTCGCCGTGTTCAGCAGACAGGCCAATCGGGTCGCCAAGACCAAGGCCATAGGCCTCGATCAAACCGGCTTCCGCTGCGCGGCCTTCGGCCTTGTTGGCCGCCAAGATGACATGCGCCGATCTCCGCCGCAGAATTTCGGCAAAGACTTCGTCTGTCGGCAGAATTCCGTCACGGGCGTCGATCATGAACAGGCAGGCATCCGCCATATCAACGGCGCGTTCGGTCAATTTGCGCATGCGACCCTGAAGGCTTTCATCTGTGGCTTCTTCAAGACCAGCGGTGTCGATGACCGTAAAACGCAAATCCCCCAGACGCGCCTCGCCCTCGCGCAGGTCGCGGGTCACGCCGGGTTGATCATCGACCAACGCCAAGCGCTTGCCAACCAAGCGGTTGAACAACGTGGACTTGCCGACATTCGGTCGGCCTACAATTGCGAGTGTAAAGGACATGTCCCAAGGGCTCCGCGCCGCGAAAGCGGTCTCTTATCCGATCCCCACGTCAGCGGAAAGCGCGAAGTTCGCCGTCTTCCGTCACGACGTAAAGCGTGCCGCCGGCCACCACCGGTCCGGTGGCCGCCCCGCCAGGCAAAGCGACCGATGGCAGTGCCTCGCCGCTTTCGGGGTCGAATTGCCGGATAAGCCCGTCGTCCGAAGGCACAAGCAGGCGCCCACCAGCCAGAACGGGGCCGTAGTGCGCAAAGGTCGTTTCGCGACGTGCGATCCGCGTTTTCCGAAAGTACGGCAAATCCACCGCCCAAATCGACTCGCCCGTCTCTGCGTTGAGACGCACAAGGCGATTGTCGTCGCTGACAAGGAAAAGCGATCCACCCGCTGCCCAAAGCGGCCCTATGGCGCCGGTATCGGCAAACCAGAGGTTACCTCCCGTGGTGGCATCGAACGCGGCAACGCGGCCAGCATGGTTTCCGGCAAAGATCGTGTCCCCGACAACAACGGGGTCAGCCGTAATGTCGGAAATTCGCGCGTAAGCTCGTCCCGGACGCTGTCCGGCCACGTTGGCGGACCAGATCTGCGTTCCGGGCCCCGGAACCGCGCCAATCATCTGGGCAGAGCCAAATGGGAAGATGACAAGGTTGTCGCTGATCGCTGGTGCCGGTCCCCCGGCGATGCCCGAAGCTGAGGGCGCGCCCAGAACCTGCCAAAGGATGCGACCATCATTCGCGTCAATTGCCCAGCCGATCTGGTTGCGGGTGACGACATAGACCACGCCGTTCGACGCGGTTGGCGCACCCGTTGCAGCGGAATCGAAATCCTGCACCCAGCGAACGTCGCCGGTCAGGCGGTCGATCGCCGTCAATTCCCCAAAGGCGGTCGTGACGAAAAGCGTATCGCCCGAAACCGAAAGCCCGCCCCCCGAAGCATCGTCGGATGCATCCGCCGACGGGGTCAGATCGCGCGTCCAGACCGTTTGACCCGATTGGGATGTCGCCGTGACGCGGGCGCGGCTGTCCAATGTATAGACCGTCTCACCCGCAACAACAGGAGAGGCCGTGATGCGATGCTTGCGACCATTGCCCAGACCGATCGGTCGCGCCCAGACCTGCGTCAGCGTGTTGCCCAAAGCAGGATGTTGGATCTGGTGCCGGACGGACCCGTTCAGGTGGCTCCAGTCTGAATTGATGACTTCGGCACCGGGATTGAGCGGAAGGGTCCGGTTCTCCACGACGACGCGCGCCAAAGGGGCATCCGTCCGCAAGTCCACCCGTTCGCCCGGCAAAATGAGCTCATCGTCACCGCACGCGGCCAACAACGAGAGGCCACAGCCGCAGATCATCCATTTCGCAAGGCTTTTCAAACTGTTCGCCCCCGTCGCGATCTTTAAAGAACGGCCAGTGTGCCGCCCAAAGATACAATCAACTGCTGGGCGCGCTGGCGCAAGCCTTGTGTGACCCCACCTTCGCCAAGAAGTTCGCGCAGTGTGTCCAAGGCCGCATCGGTATTTCCTTGCTCGACCTGTGCCAAGGCGATTTGCTCAATCGCCAATAGGCGAAAAGGCGCGTTTGGCACTGCGATGGCATCCAGCCGCGCAATGCGGTCGGCAGGATCGGTGCTTTCTGCGCCGAGGATTACGGATTTGAGTGTTGCAAGGTCGCGGTAAATCGCACCGGCACCAGCGTCGTCCGCAATGCCGTCCAGAATGGCGACAGCGCCGTCCACATTTCCGGCTTCGGCCTCTGACGCGGCTTCAAGAAAGCCAAGAACCGCTGCCCGACCCGGCTCTCCGTCACGGTCTAAGGCCGCAAGACTTGCGGCGCGCGCCGTGGGGTCCTCTTGGTTCAAAGCCTCCAATACGGCGTCGCCCGCTGCTTGTGCCGCAGCTTCTGCGCGGGCATTCCTGACTTCGTTGAAGGTTGCACCCCCCACGATCAGAACGATCAGAACGACCGGAATCCAGCCATACTTCCGAAACAACTTGAACAGCTTGTCCTTGCGGACTTCTTCGCTCACTTCGTTGATAAAGCTATCAGTCTCGGACACGCGTGCCTGCCTTTTTTGCCAAAAAACTCACCTTGAACGCCCTCTTATCCTGCGAAAACGAGCTTTGCAAAGACGGAAGGTCAGCCATGCACCTTGCAATCTTGCCGAAAAATACAGAAATGAGTAATCTGAACTAAACAGTTTAGCGTACTACGCAATGAACAACGGCTTTGCCATTCGGTGAAGCCACTGACCTGAAGACAAAAGAGACAGTTATGCGCTTCTTTTCCCTTGTGACCGCGATCCTGGTCATGGCCGCCCTTTATGCGTTGGTTTTCGAGCGAGACAGCCTTCTGTCGTTCGCAGGGCGCGCACCGGATACCGCTGCGGAGGACGTTGAGACCCCCGTTGCAGATGCAGAAGAGGTTGAAGTCGAATCCGAAGGTCGCGTGGTCCGCGTCGTTGCAATGAAAAGCGAGGCCCGCACGGTAGACAACGCCGTGGTCTTGCGTGGCCGGACGGAAGCTGACCGTCAGGTTGAGGTGCGCGCAGAGACGTCAGGGCAGATCATCTCTGAACCGCTCCGTAAGGGCGCCTTCGTCGAAAAGGACGATCTGATGTGCATGCTGGATCCTGGCACGCGCGCCATTGCCCTAACCGAAGCCGAGGCCCGACTGGCCGAGGCAGAGGCATCCCTGCCCAGCGCCGCCGCTCGGCTTGCCGAAGCGGAAGCGCGGCTTGAAGAAGCCCGTATCAACGACAACGCCGCAGCGCGCCTGTCCGAAGGCGGCTTTGCATCCGAGACGCGTGTGGCCTCCAGTCGAGCCGGTTTTGAAGCTGCAGAGGCACAGGTTTCTGCCGCAACCGCCGGCGTGACGTCTGCCCGCGCCGCTGTGCGCTCCGCCGAAGCGGGTGTCGCGGCTGCAAAGCGTGAACTTGAACGCCTTGAGATCCGTGCACCTTTTGCGGGCCTCTTGGAAAGCGATGCGGCCGAAGTCGGCGCGTTGCTGCAGCCCGGTTCGCTTTGCGCGACGATCATCCAATTGAACCCGATCCGTCTGGTAGGCTTCGTGCCCGAGACGCTGGTCGAACGTGTGGCCGTTGGTGCGCAAGCAGGGGCACGATTGGCATCGGGCCGCGAAGTCATCGGAGAGGTGACGTTCCTGTCGCGCTCGGCCGACCCGAATACGCGAACCTTCCGCGTGGACGTCGAAGTCGACAACGCAGACCTTTCGATCCGGGACGGTCAAACAGCCGAAATCCTGATCCGCGCCGACGGCGAACGCGCGCACCTGCTGCCGCAATCCTCTCTGACGCTCGATGACGAAGGGCATCTTGGCGTCCGCCTTGTTGCGGACGGCGCAGCCAAGTTTGCCCCTGTCGCAGTTATTCGCGATACTACGGAAGGGATCTGGGTCACGGGTTTGCCCGAAGCGGTCGAGATCATTGTAGTCGGACAGGAGTTTGTCACAGACGGCGTGCGCGTTGATGTGACCTACCGGGAGACAAAGTCATGACTGGCATCGTCGATTGGGCCGCCTCGCGCGCCCGGATGGTCATAGCCTTCATCGTCCTCTCCATCGCGGCAGGGGTACTGTCGTACGCCCTGCTGCCGAAAGAGGGTGAGCCCGACATCGAAATCCCGGCCGTCTTCGTCTCTGTCCCCTTCCCCGGCATTTCCGCGGAGGACAGCGAGAAGCTGCTGGTCAAACCGATGGAAACGGAACTCGCCGACCTCGACGGCCTGAAAGAGATGCAGGGCACTGCGGCGGAAAACTATGCCATCGTCGTCCTCGAATTCGAATTTGGGTGGGATAAGGCCGCAGTTCTGGCCGAAGTCCGTGACGCGATGACTAAGGCCGAGGCTCAATTTCCGGCTGGCGCAGAGCAATACACGATCGATGAATTCAACTTCAGCGAATTCCCGATCCTCATCGTCAACCTGACGGGTGCCCTGCCGGAACAAAAGCTGCTGCAGATCGCCAAGGACCTTCAGGATCGCCTTGAAGGGCTCGATGCCGTTCTTGAAGCTGCCCTGACAGGACACCGCGACGAGATGGTCGAAGTGGTCATCGATCCACTTCGCCTTGAGGCTTACAATGTCACCGCGGGCGAGTTGATCAATGTTGTGGTCAACAACAACCAGCTGATCGCGGCTGGCGAAGTCGAGACCGAAAGCGGGTCTTTCGCCGTCAAGATCCCGTCAAGCTTCGATGAGCCTCAGGACATCTACAACCTGCCCGTCAAAACCGACGGGGACCGGGTGATCACGCTTGGCGATATCGCCGAGATCCGCCTGACATTCGAAGATCGCGAAGGCACCGCCCGCTTCAATGGCGAAAAAACCGTGGCCTTGCAGGTGGTCAAGCGGAAGGGCTTCAACATCATCGACACCGTCGCGCTGGTCGAAGCCGAGGTCGCCGCAGAGCGTGCAAGCTGGCCAACGGAGTTGCAGGAAGCCATTCAGGTCGGCACCTCGAATGACCAATCGGTCCAAGTCGATTCCATGGTTAGCCAGCTTGAAGGATCGGTCCTGACGGCGATTGCGCTGGTGATGATCGTTGTCCTGGCGTCTCTCGGGTCGCGGTCAGCGCTGCTGGTCGGCTTTGCCATTCCGACATCCTTCCTTCTCTGCTTTGCATTCCTTGCACTGATGGGCGTGCCGATCTCGAACATCGTGATGTTCGGCCTGATCCTGGCGGTTGGCATGCTGGTCGATGGTGCCATCGTCGTTGTGGAATATGCCGACAAGCGCATTCAGGAAGGCGCAGGCCCAATGCAGGCCTATGTCGAGGCCGCCAAGCGCATGTTCTGGCCTGTCGTTTCGTCCACGGCGACAACGCTTTGTGCCTTCCTGCCGATGCTCTTCTGGCCGGGTGTGCCGGGGCAATTCATGGGCATGCTGCCGGTTACCTTGATCTTCGTCCTGTCGGCTTCGCTGGTCGTTGCACTGGTTTACCTGCCGGTCATGGGCGGCGTCGCAGGCCGGATGAGCCGTACCTTCGAAGGTGCATCCAACTTCCTGAAGCGCACTTTGCCATGGGTCGTGCGCGCCGCCTTGGTGCCGATTCCGCTGTACGGAATGTACGTCTTCGCCTTGCAGGTTCTAAACCCCGAGCGACTTTTGGGCGCTGGCGCGGGCGTGGAAGGAAGTTATTTTGGGGCGATCGGTTTTTCACTCATG
>CAZMKY010000448.1:0-2743 GCA_964566835.1 uncultured Rhodobacterales bacterium | reverse complement strand
TCTTCAACCAAATCCTTGTCCGACTGTTCTTCGGGCGTTTTCGAGCGTGTCAACTTTAAGCACCTCCAGAGAATCACCCGAAGTTTACACTTCGGCACGCAACCTCTGGGACTCTAGTGCTCGTCGGGGGTGTCGCCAAGGTGATCGCGGCGAAATGCCTCCGCAACTTTCAGTGTCATCGCGTCACTTGTCGGATTCTTGAGCACATCCAATGACCCACCGCCTTGCCACGCTTGGGCAACCGCCTCGCTCATGGCGATGACGTGTAGCGGCGCAGCCCCCGACCCAGCCGACGAGGCAAAGCGCGCGGAGCGCGGAGAGAAGACGGGCAAGACAACCGGAGCATTAATGGACAGTAGCCGTTCAGCGGCACGTGACAGCGGTACGGATTTTTGATCGTAGACGATCGCTTCTGACACGTCCCAGCCCAGCGCGCCCAGACGCGACGCCAGATCTCCGCGAGAATGAACACCCCGAAGATGCAGCGCAGAACTTTCAGGTGGTCGTTTCTCGGCTGCTGCGATGAACGTCGCTATGTCTTCACCCAGAACCTCGGCGTCCGCGCCAGCGGTTTTGGCCAGCTCCGTTGTCCGCTCTCCAATCGTCAGGCACTTCCGGTCCGCCAAGACACCCGCATCGCGGGCCATCTCTACAGCGTGACCAGAGGTGAAGATCAATGTCACTTCCGGTCCAATATCCGGGATATCCGCCACTGGTTGAATTTCCAGAACCGGTGAGATGACAGCCGGTATGCGGTGGCCCAACATGGCCTCGACTTGCCCAAGAAAACGCTCGGACGCGGCTTGCGGGCGTGTCAACAAAAGCGTGGGTTGCGGCTGGCCATCCATAAGGCCGTTCCTTGTCTGATCATCTCGCCAATGCTACCTGCCCAGAACGCCACCGAACGGAAACATCGTGCCCGACACTCTCACCCTTCTCGGCATTGAATCAAGCTGCGACGATACGGCGGCGGCTGTCGTGCGTGTTGAAGGTCAGACAGGCACCATCCTTTCGAACGCTGTCGCTGGGCAAACGGAACTGCATGCGGAATTCGGCGGCGTCGTCCCGGAACTGGCTGCGCGCGCGCATGCCGAGCGGCTTGATCTGATGGTCGAGGCTGCCTTGAGCAACGCCGGTTTGAGCTTGGCTGACATGGATGCAATCGCCGTGACAGCCGGGCCGGGCCTTATCGGCGGCGTCCTTTCGGGCGTCATGCTGGCCAAAGGATTATCCGCCGCCACTGGCCTTCCTCTGGTCGGTGTCAATCATCTGGCAGGTCACGCACTGACACCCCGGCTGACGGACGACGCTGCCTTCCCCTACCTGATGCTGTTGGTCTCGGGCGGGCATTGTCAGTTCCTGCAAGTCGATGGCCACGACGCCTTCACACGACTGGGCGGCACGATTGACGATGCACCGGGCGAAGCTTTCGACAAAGTGGCGCGACTGCTGGGTCTCGCACAGCCCGGTGGCCCCTCCGTTGAGAACGCCGCGAAGACAGGCGACGCGACCCGTTTTTCGCTGCCCCGGCCGCTTCTGAACCGGCCCGGCATGGACATGTCGTTCTCTGGCTTGAAGACCGCCGTTCTGCGCGCACGGGATGCATTGATCGCGGAACAAGGCGGTCTGACGCGGCAAGACGTATCAGACCTTGCCGCAGGCTTTCAGGCGGCAGTTGTCGACGTTCTGACCGAGAAGACGTCCCGCGCGCTTCAGGTCTATCTCGCGTCTGATCCATCGTCGCCAACGCTGGCCATCGCTGGCGGGGTTGCCGCCAATCGCGCCATCCGGACATCGCTTGATAACTTGGCCGACCGGCTTGGCGTGCGCGCGCTTGCGCCACCCTTGTCCCTTTGTACCGACAACGCGGCAATGATCGCCTGGGCCGGGGCCGAGAAGCTGCGCGCAGGACAAACGGATGACATGACCCTTGCCGCGCGGCCACGCTGGCCGCTCGACACCGCACAGCCCGCAATGTTGGGATTTGGCAAAAAGGGCCCAAAGGCCTGAAGGAGACGACGATGCGCTATTGGCTATTCAAATCCGAACCCTCAACCTGGAGCTGGGACAACCAAGTCGCCAAAGGTGATGCGGGCGAAGAGTGGGACGGTGTTCGCAACTATCAGGCCCGGAACTTCATGCGCGAGATGTCCATCGGTGATCGCGGCTTCTTCTATCACTCGCAGTCAGAGAAAGCCGTCGTGGGGATCGTGGAGGTGATTGCCGAGGCGCACCCCGACAGCACGACGGACGATGACCGTTGGGACTGCGTGGACATCAAGGCGATTGGCCCTGTGGAAACGCCGGTCACACTGGAGATGATCAAGGCCGACCCGCGTCTGGAAGACATGGTTCTGGTCAAAAACTCCCGCCTTTCGGTTCAACCGGTCACAAAGGAAGAGTGGCAGGTGGTCTGCACACTGGCAGGCATCGACCCCTAAATCCTTGCCCGAACCCCTGTAGAGGCGCAGAATGCACCAAAACAGGAGGGAACCATGGGCTATCTAGCTGTTCTTGTCGCGACGATTGCGGCCTTCATCTTCGGCGCTGTGTGGTACAGCGTTTTTGCCAAACCCTGGATGACGGATAGCGGCGTTCCGGTGGGTGACAATGATCGCCCACAGAATGCGTCGAGCCCTGTTCCGTACGTGACGTGCTTTATTGCCCAGATTCTTGTAGCCGGCATGCTGCGCCTGATGATGGATCAGATCGGCATCACGAGCCTTGGCAACGCATTGCAGTG
>CAZMKY010000447.1:0-2305 GCA_964566835.1 uncultured Rhodobacterales bacterium | reverse complement strand
CCTCGGACAGCGGCGGCACAGCGCCGGACAGCGGGGCCCACTCGGTGATCGAAAGGCCGCTGTCAGTCAGCCGTGTCAGGCCGCCGACGGCAATCATCAATACGACCAACGCAAAGAGCACCATCAGCCAGATGCGAACAGTCCCGCGCGCACCACGCCGTGCCGCATCGATCACACCGCCTTTCGGCGCCTCCGAAGGCTTGGTGTTCGATTGGACGTCTTCGAAAATACTACGTTTTCCAGCCATTCCAGCCTCTTTCGCGTTTCAGCCGAAACCTATGAACTCAGGCTCAGAACGTCCAGTCAGTCGGCCTTGTCCTGGCTGCGCACCAATTGCCGCAGGACGCCATGCAGTATCTGCACATCAGAGCGCGTGAACGGCATGCGTGACCAAAGATTGCGCAGCGTCGTCTTCATGTGCTGCGCCTTTTCAGGCGGGAAGAAGAAACCTGCATCCTCGAGGCGCGCCTCATAATGTTCGGCAAGCTTCTCGATCTCGACGTGACTGGCGTCTTCTGTGCCTGCGTATTCCATCACTCGCCCATCGACATCGGCTGTCGCACGCCGCCATTCGTAAGCACAAAGCAAAACGCATTGGGCAAGATTCAGGGACGGGAATTCCGGATTGACTGGAACCGAAATGATGGCATTGGCACGCGCGATGTCGTCGTTCTCCAACCCTGCACGTTCTGGCCCAAAGAGGACTGCGACCTTACCGCCTGCGGCAATCCTGTCGCGGGCATCAGTCATGGCGGCCTCGGGCGAAAAGACCGGCATCGTCAGGTCCCGTTGCCGGGCCGTCGTTGCATAGACATACGTCGCCTCGGCCACCCCTTCTGCGGTCGAGCCCACGTGCCGGGCCTCATCCAGAAGCCGTCCTGCCCCGGACGCCATTGCAACAGCTTTCGGGTTTGGCCAGCCGTCGCGCGGGGCGACAATGCACATGCGGTCCAAGCCGAAATTCCACATTGCACGCGCCGCCGCGCCAATGTTTTCTCCCATCTGAGGACGCACAAGGACAAAGCTTGGCTGGATCATGCGGTCGGGCCCCTATCGAAAATTCTGAGGACCGCTGATAGGATTGTGCAGGCAAAGACACAAGGGAGGCGGCAATGGATCAAGGCTTTCTCGACCTGATGCGCGAGGATCTTGTTGATCTGGATGTTACCGAGCGAAAGATGTTCGGTGGGATCGCCTTCATGCATCGTGGCAACATGGTCTGTGGCGTGCATGGCGATCATGGCAACTACCGTGTTGGGAAGTCGCGGCAAGAGGCGGCGCTGGCGCTTCCCGGCACAAGCCCGTTTCGCGTCGGCAACCGCGGCCCGATGGGCGGCATGATTTCGGCCGACGCTGAAGCGATGGCGGATGACGACATTCGTGCCCAACTGACCGCGCTTTCCCTTGAAAACGCACGGGAACTTCCGCCGAAGTAGCCAAGCCCTGCAAACGCCGCTATAGGAGCCTCAGCAGACGACCGGAGTGCCCGATGGCCGAGCCTTCTTCCCCACAGATCTACCTTGTGACGCCGCCCGAAATTGAGCTTAGCCAGTTTCCGGACCAGTTGGCGCGCATTCTTGATGCCCGCGCCATTGCCTGCATCCGCATTGCACTTGCTACACGGGAAGAAGACCGCCTCTCCCGCGCCGCCGACATTCTCCGCGAAGTTGCACACGCGCGCGACGTCGCAATCGTCATAGATACGCACTTGACGCTTGCGGAACGGCTGGGTCTCGACGGCGTTCATCTGCTGGACGGGGCCCGCAACGTGCGCGCTGCTCGAAAAGCACTTGGCAAGGACGGAATTGTCGGGGCCTTTTGCGGTACATCGCAGCACGACGGCATGACAGCAGGTGAAGCCGGGGCGGACTATGTGTCGTTCGGACCGGCTGGTGTTTCTGCCCTCGGAGACGGCCGTCAGGCTGCGGCAGATCTTTTTGCGTGGTGGTCCGAGATGATCGAGCTTCCGGTTGTGGCAGAAGGCCATTTGACGCCTGACATAACGGCAGAACTTTCGTCCATCACTGATTTCTTCGCGATCGGCGAAGAAATCTGGTCAACCGACGATCCGCTGTCCGCCCTCGACACGCTTGTCCCGCGCTAGACGCTTTTCCAACTCTGCCCGGATCACGCGTCCCGATTGTGCAGCCAAGGCTTTGCGCCCGCCAGCATGATCGATGTCGATCGGATCATGAAATATGACCTCGGTTCTGCCATGCCGCGGTGCCGCCAGAATCTTCAATAGGTTCGGTCCGAACTCCATGTCACCCCACCAGCCATAGAACACCGGATCCGCCCCATCTGG
>CAZMKY010000446.1:0-2292 GCA_964566835.1 uncultured Rhodobacterales bacterium | reverse complement strand
TCGACGCCCCAGGTGTCTTCAATTTCAAGCATCAAAGTGGTGTGCGCGTAGCTGTCCCAACCTAGGGTATTGTCCGGTGTCGACACCTCTGACACCTCCGTCACCGATATCCCGAACACATCTGCAGCAAGTGCAGTGATCCGCGCAGGAACGTCGTCGTCCGCCGCCTCAACGTCGCGGTTGAGCAGAGGCAGAACGATCGTGGCCAGTTTTTGCAGATCCGGTTTGCCCGAACCGGTACGCGGTATGGCCTCCACTTGTATCACCCGCTTGGGCACCTTCCGGCTTTCCAGCTTGGATCGCAGATGCGCAATCAGATCCTTTGGGTCCAGCGCTGTATCGCTGACATAGGCGGTCACAGGGATCTCTTCGAAAAAATCATCAGCTACACCGATTGTGCGCTGATCGATCACTGCAGGATGTCGGCTCGCCGCTTCATCGATCTCTTCCGGCAAGATCAGAAATCCGCCCGACTTGATCGTCGTGGCGCGGCGTCCCACGATCGAATAGCTACCGTCGTCCGATTGCACACATAGATCACCAGTCTTTAGCCAGCCATCTTCAAAAGCCTCTGCCGTCCGCGATGGATCGTCGAGATATCCCGCAAAGATATTGGGGCCCCTGAGCACCAATTCACCGCGTCGGCCCTTCGGGACTTCCTTGCCAGCGTCACCAAGTAAACGGGCTTCGCATCCAAGCGGGATGCCAATTGTATGCCTTTGACCAAGGCCGGGAAAATCTCCAGCAAAGTGGGACGCGGCAACCGTTTCCGACATGCCGTATTCGTTGATGATCTTGACCTTGAAGCGATCTTCGAAGCGATCCCAAAGCGACGGCATAAGTGCGGCGGAACTGGATAGGATGGCCACGAATTCAGGACGGTCAAAGTAATGACTGTCTGTCGTAAACCGTTCAATCATCTCAAGAAGCGTTGGTGCCGCCATCATGTGCGTGGCACCTTGGTCTGATAGCCATGCCATATCGGCGCTGGCTCGACCGGGGTGGAATGGATCCGCTCGCAGAACGGTCGATCCCGTCCAGGCAGACAGAACCGGTCCCTGGATCAGGCCATCCGCGTGATAGAGCACGAGGCTGTTGAAAAGCCGCGTGTCCGCAGTAACGCGGAACGCGTCAGTCACCGTGTCCAATTGGTGATGCAGGTTGGCATGCGTGATCATCACGCCCTTTGGCTCGCTCGTGCTGCCGGACGTGAAGAGGATGTAGGCAAGGTCGTCTTCAGGAGCGACCAGAGACGGCGCTTTCGGCGCGTCATTTTCGATTAGGTCGATATCGATCCCGATGCTGCAGTCGGCAATGCCATCGACCCATGCTTCGCTTGCGCGCGCCTTGCTGATGACGAGGAGCTTGGGCTGAAGACGCTTTTTCACGCCTTCAATCCGCTCGGCGCCAGCGTCCCCAGCCAGGAGCACCGGCACCATTCCGTTCAGAACGGCGCCCAGCCACACGACAAAGGACGCCCAGTCTTCGTTTGAGGCCAAAAGGATACGATCCCCGGGCTTCAGGTCCAGATCAGTGAAACTGGCCGTGACGTGCAGAAGGGCTTCGGCGAGGTCGTCGTAGCTTCGCGTCTCGGTCGGCCGCACCCAAAAAGGATGCGCGGGACGAGATCCAATCTGGTGCCAGAAACGGTTCGAAAGCGGCGATTGGCTCATTCCTGTGCGTTGCTCCAGACTTTCGTGTCTTTTCCGGCCAGCGTCAGTGGTTTGGCCGGGTTTCCGGCGACAACTTGCCCAGCCTCGACATCCTTGCGGACCATGGACCCACCGGCGACGACGGCACCGTCGCCGATCTTGACGTCAGGCAAGACCGTCGCCCCTGCCCCGATGGTCACCATCTGCCCCACGCGCGCATTGCTTGCCAAAGTTGCGGCAGGTCCGATGCTGACGAAATCAGACAATATGCAGTGGTGACCGACACTGGCATTGCGGTTCACGATTGCGCAGCGCCCAATGCGTGTCGCGCCGCCAATGACCGCCCCCGCGTTCACAAAGGCGCCCGCCCCAAGACGACAGGACGCGGCGACGACGGCGTTGGGATCAACAAGACCGGGATGAAGTGCGAAACCCGCCGCCTCCAGTTGCTCCAGAAGGACACGGCGGTTCGACGTCGCAAAGGCGCAAGGAATGGCCGGTGTCGATTTCAGTACAGGATCCAAACTGTCCAGAGCCACGACCTTGTCGCGGGCCATCAGGCGCGACGGCCCTTCGACCATGACGCCCGCGGCCAAGGACAGTCCAAGCCGCAAAAGCGTTTCTTCGTATTCGACAACCA
>CAZMKY010000445.1:0-4129 GCA_964566835.1 uncultured Rhodobacterales bacterium | reverse complement strand
CTTCCATTTTTCCAGACCGGACCGCCTGGAAAACCTGTGCATCCTGCCCGACAGGATCGGATCGTCGGCGCGAAGCGTCGCCTAACAGGCCTCAGTGGTCCTTCGGTTTGCTTTCGGCAAAAGCGGCTTTCTGCGCGTCATTGGCTTCAGTCTGATACTTCTCGCGCCATTCCGAATAGGGCATGCCGTAGACCGTCTCTCGCGCTTCGTCTTTTGACATTTCCAAGCCCTTCTCCGCGGCAGCCTCCTGGTACCAGCGGCTGAGGCAGTTGCGGCAGAATCCCGTAAGGTTCATCATGTCGATGTTCTGAACATCCGTTCGCTCGGCAAGATGTGCCTGAAGTCGACGAAAGGCTGCCGCTTCCAACTCGATTTTGGTCTGGTCATCCATTTTTCTCTACCTCCTGCTCTGCCATCGGCAGACTGGCTTGCAACGCGGCCGCCAACCTCAGCCCCCAGGCCTTCTGGCTATTCTCATCGGATATCAGGTCATTCCGAAGCTCGATCAAGGTGTTCTGGCGACCTTGTCGCAGCGCGTGGCGCTCAATTGTGTCGCCCTGAAGTGCACCGGAATAGGGCTCATTCTCGCCAACGACGAGGTCGCCGCCCCGAGCAAGTTCGTCAAGCAGTGGGCGAGACAGGCGGTCATCATCAGCAAACAAAAGGCCCACGTGCCAAGGTCGGGGCGGACGACCTCTCAACTGCGGCGTGAAAGAATGAACCGAGACGATGACCGTGTCAGATCTTCGTCCAGCCAGACGCGCGATTTCAGCATCGTAAGGCGCATAGCAGCGGTCGATCCGCCGTTGAATTTCTACCGCATCAGCGGCTTTGTTGGCGGGGACCATCGTCTGGTCGTAAAGCCGCATCACGAGCGTCGGGTCATCACGTCCCCGATTGGGGTCAATCACAAGCCGCGAGAAATTCGCCAGAATGGCCGGCGCACCCAGTGCATCAGCCAAGGCGCGTGAAACGCCAAGCGCGCCCGGATCAAAGGCAATATGGCGGGACATATCGTCAGGCGACAGACCAAGGTTCCCGCCATTCACCCATGGCGGCACGGCATTCGTTGCATGATCACAGAGCACAAGCCAGCGCGAGACGCGCTCTTCGCCATGCGTAAAAAATGGGCACCAATCGATCTGCGCGCGGTCATCTTTCATGAATGCGCTCTTACGCCGCCATCGGACAAAGCGCCAGTTGTCACGCGCTAACATTTGCGGCATACGGCGCGCAACGAGCCCGCTCTGGGTGGAGACAAAGGGGATTCCGGATGAGACGTCTGCGTAAGGTCAAGATTGTAGCTACACTGGGACCGGCATCATCCGACAAAGAAACCATCAAGGCGCTGTTCGAGGCTGGAGCCGACGTGTTCCGCCTGAATATGTCGCACGGTGAGCATACGGAAATTGGCGAACGCCACCGTATCATCCGCGAAATCGAAGCAGAAACCGGACGTCCGATTGGCATTCTGGCTGACCTTCAAGGTCCGAAGCTGCGCGTTGGCACGTTCGGTGGCGATGGTGCGTTTGAGCTGGAAGAAGGCCAGGCCTTCCGTCTGGACCTGGACGATGTGCCCGGCGATGCCACGCGCGTCCAGTTGCCTCACAAGGAAATCTTTGACGCGCTTGAACCTGGCGCCCGCCTTCTGGTCAACGACGGCAAGATTCGTCTCAAGGTCAAGGAATGCGGCCCAGATTTCGCAAACTGCGAAGTGACGGTCGGCGGCGTCATTTCCGACCGTAAGGGCGTGAACGTACCGGACGTCACGCTGCCCTTGGCTGCCCTGAGCGACAAGGACCGTCGGGATCTGGAATTTGTGTGCCGCCTTGGTGTGGATTGGCTGGCGCTCAGCTTTGTGCAGCGCACGCAAGACGTCGCCGAGGCCCGCGATCTTGTTCAAGGCCGTGCAGCGGTTCTGGTCAAGGTTGAGAAGCCGCAAGCGGTTGCGAACTTTGAGGACATTCTTGCTGTCTCGGACGGCATCATGGTTGCGCGCGGTGATCTGGGTGTTGAGATGCCCGTACATTCCGTTCCGCCGATGCAGAAGCGCATGGTGCGCAAGTGTCGTGCGGCGGCAAAGCCGGTCATCGTCGCAACGCAGATGTTGGAATCGATGATTGAAAGCCCAATGCCGACGCGCGCAGAAGTTTCGGACGTTGCCGCTGCAATCTATGAAGGCGCGGATGCTGTCATGCTGTCTGCGGAAAGTGCGGCAGGCAGCTACCCGATTGAAGCCGTGACCACCATGAATTCCGTCGCGATGGAAGTCGAAAGCGATCCGACCTACCGCGAAGTCATCGAAGCAAGCCGTGGTGGCCCGAAGCAGTCCGTTGCTGACGGTATCGTGTCGGCTGCACGCGAAATCGCCGAAACTGCGGACATCAAAGTCATCGCCTGCTATTCGCAGTCGGGCCGGACGGCATCTCTTGTCGCACGTGAGCGCCCGCGCGTTCCGGTCATTGCAATGACCTCGCAAATGGCGACGGCACGCAGGCTTTGCCTGACATGGGGACTGCATTGCGTGCGCACCGAAGAAATCGACCGCTTCAAAGCTGCGGTCATCAATGCCGCCAAGGCTGCGCGCACCGAAGGCTTTGCCGAGCCGACCGATCATCTTGTCGTCACGGCAGGGGTTCCCTTCGGCCAATCGGGCACCACGAACATCCTGCGTGTGGCACCTTGCGACGAAAGATTGATTCTGCCTGCCGATCCGGAGTAATCTGACCCTACGTAATGGTAGGATTGGTGCGATGGATAGTGACCTTATAATGGTCCTCGGCATTGTGATTTTTGCCGCCGCAATACCGGCGACGATCAGTGCCTTTTCTTATGGGAACCCTCCTCGACTGGCGATGATCGCCGTTGTTCTGGGTGGCGGCATGATTGTCGGGGCGAATATGTCGGTTCCGGGCGGATACAGAGTGGAAGAGATCCCGCAGTTGTTCGTCAGGGTTATTGAGGGGCTTTTCGTCTAGAAAAGTGGCGGTTTTCTCTTGCAAGACAGCCTGACCCGCGATACGTCGCGGGCTTCGACGGACTGACCGGCCCAAGTGGCATGCCGTGTTGGTCTATGAACCGTCTGACTGAAGGAGATGGAAATGCCCAAGATGAAGACCAAGTCGAGCGCGAAAAAGCGCTTCAAGGTCACGGCGACCGGTAAGGTTGTTGGTGGCCAGGCCGGCAAGCGGCACGGCATGATCAAGCGATCGAACAAGTTCATCCGCGATGCGCGCGGCACTCAGGTTCTGTCCGACCCGGACCAGAAGCTGGCCAAGCGCTACATGCCCTACGACCGTTAAGGAGGCCTGAGATATGTCCCGCGTTAAAGGTGGAACCGTCACCCACGCCCGTCACAAGAAGGTCATCAAGGCAGCCAAAGGCTACTACGGCCGCCGTTCGACCAACTTCAAGACCGCGACCCAGGCCGTCGATAAGGCCAACCAGTACGCAACCCGCGACCGCAAGAACCGCAAGCGCCAGTTCCGTGCGCTGTGGATCCAGCGGATCAACGCAGCCGTGCGCAGCCACGACGAAGCGCTGACCTACTCGCGCTTCATCAACGGCCTGTCGCTGGCCGGGATCGAAGTCGACCGTAAGGTTCTCGCCGATCTCGCCGTGCACGAGCCCGAGGCGTTTGGTGCCATCGTCGATAAGGCGAAGGCCGCGCTCGCGTAAATCTCTCCTCACTGGAGAAATGAATTTCGAAGAAGCCGCGGACCTGTAAGGGTCTCGCGGCTTTTTTTCTGAGAGGGAAGAGATGAGCGATAGGACATGTCAGATCATTGGCTTGCTGGGCTTCGTGATCGCGGGCGTTTTGTTCGTGATCGTTGGGATCAGATCGGCCGATGTCTTGGTGACACTGGGAAGTGTCATTTGGACTGCGTCCTGCCTCGTCTGGCTCTGGCCACTGGTGCGTCGCTAGGCTAGGCACGTCGGTGAATTTGGAAGGCTCTGAGATATGGATGACCTGAGGCAAAAATACCTGGATGCCATCGCAGTCGCGGCGGACGAGGCCGGTTTGGAAGAACTGCGCGTGGCAGCCGTTGGCAAGAAGGGCGAAGTCAGCCTGAAGATGCGCGAACTGGGCAAGATGACCCCGGAAGAGCGCCAAGTGGCTGGCCCGGCG
>CAZMKY010000444.1:0-12713 GCA_964566835.1 uncultured Rhodobacterales bacterium | reverse complement strand
TTCAGTTCCTCGGGTTCCTAGTGTTTTGTTTGATCAAGCGCGACCGTTATGTCTGGCACGGTCAGAGCCAGCGGCCGTTACGTCCCTTTAGGCGATAGTAAACAGAGGATCCCAGAACCCAGCCCGGTTTCCCAAGGCGTCGATAGGCACGTTTAAGGGCATCCTTCGGTAGATTTGCGTGCGACGTCTTTTGCTGCTCTTCTGCCAAGAGCTCAGCCATGAGTGCCAGAGATTGCTCAACGATGTCGTGCTGGCTTTGGCTCGGCGGCTTGTAGACTGAATTGAAAAGCGTCGTTCTGTCCGGAAAATAAGTTGTGCGCAACTGCTCCATGGCGGCTGCGGTCTTGGTTTTGATTGCGTTATTCTGCTCTTCGGTTAGCCGAATGCCCTCAAGATGCTTGGTGCGGCTGATGATCGTCGGAAGGAAGCCGTTTCGATCACCGTTGAACGCACCATCTGGCTTAACTTGAGGGATATGGAAATTTAGCCTCCGGAGTGCCTCAGCGCCGACAGCCGACAGACTTTCATTGACACGCGGCGGCCTCTGAAGCCGGGTAATATCGATTTCTGTGGCAGCGCAGAAGTCAGTAAGCAGGTCTTGCTCAACAAGAAACGTCGGGTCCAGAAGTCGAACTTTGAAATTCTCGGCGCCGCACAGCCAAGACCACCACTCGAGACGCTTCAAGACGGCTTTGAAAGGACCTGTCGAGTCGACGACGTCCGCAAGTGAATCGGTTTTCCCGCGCTTTATCCCTTCTGAATATCTGCTTGGAACCAGCTGTGCTGGGTCTCGCACGTACACGACGTAGCGGACGGAGGCGAAAACCTCGAGCATCATCTCATGAAAAGACTTCGCGACTGCATAGTCTTGTATCCAAGCGAAAATGTGTTCGCTTGAAAAAATAGCGCGTTCCGCTGCGGTCTTGCTTGGAATCTCCCTCAGAGCAGCCATGGTCGGTAAACAAAGCGCAGTCTGTTGCTCGCGTTCACCAACCGCATATCTTGTCCAGCCGTCCTTGCTTGTCAGGTGCCGGTCAATACGCTCAAACGCTGACATCGGCAATTCGAACTGACTTAGTCTGTTTGGGAACCTTCGACGGTAGTATACGCCCTGTTCTGCAAGCGCCGCCTCGTTCTCGCCCAGAAAATGCTGAATCGAACTGGTGCCGGTCTTTGGCATGCCAATATGAACGATGGCGTCCATGCCCTGCCTTCCTTCAGCGCGCGTATGCGCGGGCGACGACGTATCGTGCGCCACTCTCAGATCTGTCGCCGCGCGCGCCGACGCTCAGGTCTGCCGCTTTGCCAGCGCCCTCCAGTTGCAATGCAATCGCAGTGGCATTGTTCGCCACGCCCGATACGAAAGAACACGCCTCACCGCCGTCTTCGAAAACGGCCTTGTACGAAGTATCGTACACGTCGTGATAGTAGATGTCGGATTCCGGATCACGTGCGACGGGCATGCCCGCAAGGATTTTCAACATGGCACTGTGCTGTCCACGGCTCTCGATGCAGACCGCCTTGAACAGCGCGACCGTGGTCGCACTGTTTGGCGTTGTTGCACCCGGTCCGATTGAGCGGACCAACGTGACGCCATCGCTCTGCGGCGCGCAGGCCGTTAGGGCGAGCAATCCAAGGACAGCAAGACCGCGGATCATCCCTTGACGGCCTTTACGATCTTTTCGGCGCCGTCCCGCAGGTTGTCGGCTGCGATAACGTCCAGACCGGACGTGTTGATGATCTCTTTGCCCTTCTCCACGTTCGTGCCTTCAAGACGGACGACCAGCGGCACCTGAAGCCCAACTTCCTTGACCGCGGCAACGACGCCTTCAGCGATGACATCACAGCGCATGATACCGCCGAAGATGTTCACCAGAATGCCCTTCACGTTCGGATCGGATGTGATGATCTTGAACGCCTCGGTCACTTTCTCTTTCGTGGCGCCACCGCCCACATCGAGGAAGTTTGCCGGCTCTGCGCCATAAAGCTTGATGATGTCCATCGTTGCCATCGCCAGACCTGCGCCATTCACCATGCAGCCGATTTCACCATCCAGCGCGATGTAGTTCAGGTCGTATTTCGACGCTTGCAGCTCTTTCGGGTCTTCTTCCGTCTCATCCCGCAGCGCCAGAATGTCATCGTGGCGATAAAGGGCGTTTCCGTCGAAGCCCATCTTGGCATCGAGGCACTTCAAATCGCCCTTGTCAGTGACGATCAACGGGTTGATCTCCAGCATCTCCATGTCTTTTTCAACAAAGAGCTTATAAAGCGTGCCCATCAGCTTAACGCATTGCTTGACCTGCGCGCCTTTGAGACCAAGGCCGAAGGCAATGCGACGACCGTGAAAGGCCTGATAGCCGGTTGCAGGGTCGACGCTGAAGGACAGGATCTTCTCGGGCGTGGCTTCAGCCACTTCTTCGATGTCCATGCCGCCCTCGGTCGAGGCGACAAAGCTGATCCGGCTTGTCGCGCGATCCACGAGCAGGGCGAGGTACATCTCGGTCTCAATGCCCGAGCCATCTTCGATGTAGATGCGGTTGACCTGCTTGCCGGCCGGGCCGGTCTGCTTGGTGACCAAGGTGTTGCCCAGCATCCGCTTGGCTTCTTCTGCGGCCTCGTCTGCGGACCGCGTCAAGCGGACGCCGCCCTGTTCGCCGGCCTCTGCCTCTTTGAAGGTGCCTTTACCGCGACCGCCCGCGTGGATCTGCGCCTTGACGACCCAAATCGGGCCGTCCATGGCGCTTGCGGCGTTTTTGGCTTCCTCTGCGCGCAGAACCGCCCGTCCGTCGGAAACAGGGGCCCCGTAGTCGCGCAAAAGCGCCTTGGCCTGGTATTCATGAATGTTCATCGAGCGCCTCCAGATCTGGTGTTGCTTCACACCTGCCTTATCTGGCGACGTAAAAAAAGGAACTTCGACGGGATTACAGGAAATCAGGCCCGGAAATCGTATTTTGTGATCACACGCAAAATAAGTGTGATCACAACTCTCCGCTTCGGGCGATTCGAAGCGACTCAAGCCCATCCAACGCCGGAATGATGTCGAATTCCGCGTAGTAACTTTCCAGCCCCGAAGGCATGTCTGCGAAACTGAGATCCTGATACTCGGCAACCAATGTATCGTGCGCTTCGTCCAGCACGCGATTATCCGGATCAAGCCCGCTGATCACCACCAGTCCCGTGGGCGCCGCGTCCAGCACGCGGAACGTCAGATCCGGACGGTGCCGCTTCAGGATCAGAAGCGTTTTCCAGACATCCCCGGTCCACGCACCTTCACCTTGAACGCGGCTCGTCATCGCATGGTTGGTCGGACAGCAATCGTGCAGGATGACAATGCCATCCCGGCTCATATGCTTTTCGGTGTTGATGAAATCCCGAAGCAAGACTTCGAAATGGTGAAGCCCGTCAAGGAAGGCCATTTCAACCGTGATCTCGTTTTTCTCGAGAAAGCGCGAAGCAAAGAAGTCATCGCTGGTTTCTTGGAAAAGATGCATTCGGTCCGCGCCCGCATTGACGATCGGATACTCGATCCGGAAATTCGGATCGACCGCGATGTAGTTGCCACGCGCCAAGGTCAGGCTGCGCCCCGTAAATGTCCCAACCTCCAGATACCATTTGGGCTGCATGATCGCATGCAATCGGTTGAGAACGCGGAAATAGCGCAGTCCGCGTATCGCGGGCAGCGCAGGCTTCATCGCATCGAGTTCATGCAGCATTTTCATCCTCCGTCTGGAGAGTCTCATGGATAATAGGAACGCTTCCCGGTCCGCGTCCGAAACCAGCGCCTTGCCATCATCAAGTTCCTGCCGCTTGGCCGCGGACAATTCATTCTGTGAAGGCGCGCGCCATGAAATCGATCCATCCTCCAAGGCGCCGCAGGCCTGCAGATCTGATTTCAGTGCATCGAAATCAACCTCGGCCAAGGCCGTGTTGGACGACCGCTTTGGCGTCCAGACCTGTTCTTTCACGTGGTTGATGTGTTCGACCTTGCCACCATCCTTCGCAAAGCTCTTGAAGTGGTTCATGAGGTAGAGCGGCCAGTCCAACCGTCGGGCGATGACGGCTTGGGTTTGACCATCTCTCAGTGCGAAAGCCGAGACATGACCAGGTGATCCGTCGGACATGACCAGCGTCTCGGCGCTGGCGTAGGTTTCAAACTGCGTTTTCAGATCGTGCTCTTCCGGCGCAAAGACCTCGTAGCCATTCTCGACCAGATTGTTCTCCAGCACATCCTCGCAGAGGATCCGACCATATCCCGGATCCAGCCTCGTCCGTGTCACATAGACCTTGCGGCCTTTCTGGATGGGTATGTCATCAAGACCAACGCTGCGCCGGGCCCACGCGCGAAAGTCCGGCGTAGCGCGGCATTTCAAGGCTTCACTGAATTGGTCTGGCCCGACCAGAAGCTCTTCCACCTGCGTTTGCTTCAAGACCGTATGAAACGGTACTTCGATGCCGAAAAGATCAAAGAGCTTCTGTTGCAGTTCGCGTTCTTCGCGGTGGGCAGAGTTCTTTCTGAACCCTGCGAAAACGATGCCATCGATCTCGCCTGCATGGTCGAGCCACGGCAGACGACCCATCATCCGCGTAATCTGATGCCCGAAATGCCGTGTGGCGATCCCACCAAACAACCAACGACCGGGCAGTTCGTCTTCGATGACGCGGTGCTCTGCGCCGGGGATGAACGCCGTACTGCTCAGCGCATTCGTGTCGCAGGCTGCGTCCTCGATGCGTTCGCCTGCACTGTCCAACACTGCAATTGGAAGAACGTTGATCCGGGTCTTGCCGCGTGGGGCCGGAACGATCAACGCGTTCTTGTAAGGCACAAGGCCGCTTGCGCGCGAAGGCACCGCGTCCAGCGTCGACGTCACGTCCACGTTTTATGCCCTGAAATGTGAGGAGCGTGTGCTCTGGCCTGCATTGTGACGCGTCCGTCAAGCGGTGTCGTTTCGAAGAACAGACCATGAGGGTCAGGGGGCGTCAACCAACGCCCCCTGTAATTCGCAAGGTTCAGCCGAGGTTGGAATCGATGCCCTTGCAGGCTTCGACCAGACCTTTGACGGCGTCGACAGATTTGTCGAACATCGCCTGCTCATCTTTCGAAAGCTTGATGTCGACAACGCGTTCAATGCCGCCAGCACCGATCACGGTCGGCACGCCGACGTAAAGGCCTTTCAGGCCAAGCGCACCGTCCACATATGCTGCGCAGGGCAGGACGCGCTTTTGATCTTTCAGATAGCTTTCGGCCATCTCGATGGCACTTGTCGCTGGTGCGTAATAGGCCGAGCCGTTGCCCAGAAGGCCAACAATCTCGGCGCCGCCGTCACGCGTACGCTGCACGATCGCGTCGAGGTTTTCCTGGCTGGTCCAGCCCATGTCCACCAGATCGGGCAGCGGGATGCCTGCGACCGTCGAATACCGGGTCAGCGGGACCATCGTGTCGCCATGGCCGCCCAGAACGAAGGCGGTGACGTCTTTCATCGAAACGTCGAATTCAAGGCTGAGGAAGTGACGGAAGCGGGCACTGTCCAGAACGCCGGCCATGCCGCAAACACGCTCTGCCGGAAGGCCCGAGTACTGCTGCAGTGCCCAAACCATCGCATCAAGGGGGTTGGTGATGCAGATGACGAAAGCGTTCGGCGCGTGGTTCTTGATGCCTTCGCCAACCGACTTCATCACTTTGAGGTTGATGCCCAGAAGGTCATCACGGCTCATGCCGGGCTTGCGCGGCACACCGGCCGTCACGATGCAAACGTCGGCGCCTGCGATATCGGCATAGTCGGTCGTGCCTTTCAGCTTCGCGTCGAAGCCTTCCGACGGGCCGGCCTCTGCGATATCGAGGGCCTTGCCCTGAGGCGTACCGTCAGCGATGTCGAAAAGGACGACGTCGCCCAGTTCTTTCATTGCTGCAAGGTGCGCCAGCGTGCCACCGATCTGTCCTGCGCCGATAAGCGCGATCTTGGGTCTCGCCATGGATCTGGATCTCCGTTCCCTGGAAAAAATCTGGTTCGTCCGGGGCGATGCGTATCCACGTTCGCCACGACGTGCAAGCCGACGTCTGGTTGGGCGGGGTCTTCCACGATGGCCCCTCAGCCGCTAAGAGCCGGGGACACTTCTGGAAATTGCCGTCAATGATTGCCGACCCTACATTCTACGTGCTTGCCATTCCGGCTGTTATTTTTGCGGGCGTGTCGAAGGGTGGCTTCGGCTCTGGCGCGGCGTTTGCGGCAGCGCCGATTCTGGCCCTGGCGTTGGAACCTGCGGTAGCGCTTGGTGTCATGTTGCCGTTGCTGATGGTGATGGATGTCACGGCGCTCCGCGCTTATTGGCGACAATGGAGTTGGAGAGATGTCCAACGTCTTTCCATCGGTGCCGTGCCCGGTGTTGCCCTTGGTGTACTGGTCTGGCAGGCGGCCAACGCCGATATCTTGCGGCTTCTGATCGGACTTGTGGCGCTGGGCTTTGTGGCGTTTCAGCTGGCCCGTTCAAACGGCCTCATCCGCATCCGCCCCCGCCCATGGCCCGCGCCTGTCGGTCTATTCACTGGATTGGCGGGCGGCTTCACCAGTTTCATCAGTCACGCTGGCGGCCCTCCGGTGGCGGTCTATTTGCTCAGCCAAGGACTCTCAAAGACCGTTTATCAGGCCACGACTGTGGCGACCTTTGGCATAATAAATCTCTTGAAAATCGGACCCTATTCGGCGGTCGGAATCATCAACAAGGACACGCTGCTGGCCGATCTTTTTCTGATTCCGGTTGCGTTTCTGGGCACCCGGTTGGGCGTTGTCGCCCACCGCTGGCTGAGCGAGCGGGCGTTTTTCGCTATCACTTACGTGTTGCTGACGCTCACCGGCAGCAAACTGATCTTCGATGCGGTGACCTAGGCGTCATTGCCGGACGGTGGCAATTCCTCGTTCAGACGTTCAAACGCCGCACCGGAAGCGACGATGCACGAACGTCCATCCGGCAATGTGACCAGAAGGGTCCATGTTCCGGTGGCTTCCGCCCCCCAGAACTCAACGACCTGATTGTTGGCCGCCAATCCGATGGCGTGGCGCGTTTCGCCATACCCCTCGGTCAGGCGTTCGACGACGGCAGGTCGCGGTCCACAGTTGTTCGTTTGCGCCGCGGCACAAAGCGGCAGGCAGAGGCAGGCGGCGGTCAGGGCTGCGAGGATTTTCATCTTCCGATCCTTTCTGGATACAGCCCCGAAGACGCTCAGGGCTGGTGCGATGACAGGCTCGGACCCAGGAGCGGAAAATGGGTTAACGCAGCGTTCGGACCGCCATTTTTCTGCAGCGCGGCGAAAGGGCTTGCCAATCTGCGATGATTTATGGTCGTTTGCGCAAGATTCTTGCGCGGAGGTCGAATCATGGACGCATCCACACGCCCGCTCCGGTCGATGCTTTACATTCCCGGGTCGAAAACCAGAGCCTTGGACAAGGCAAGAACGCTGGCGGCTGATGCGATCATCTTCGATCTGGAAGACGCCGTCGCGCCCGACGAAAAAGTTGGTGCGCGCGAAACGCTTCATGGCGAACTGACCAAGGGTGGCTATGGCGCAAGGCTGAAGCTCGTGCGGATCAATGCTTTGGACACGCCGTGGGGCGCGGATGATGCGGCTGCCGTGTCCAAGATGGCATGTGACGGGGTTCTTCTGCCCAAGGTCGACGGCCCTCTCGATATCGCATCACTCGCAGAGATTGTGCCCGATCTGCCGATCTGGGCCATGATGGAAACGCCGATGGGCATACTGAATGCGGCTGCAATCTCGGCCGCGCCACGCCTTGGCGGCTTTGTCCTTGGCACAAATGATCTGGCCAAGGATATCGGCTGTGCAACGGGGGGTGACCGGCTGGCGATGATGGCTAGCTTGCAGATCTGCCTGCTGGCCGCCCGCGCTGCACGGATCCCCTGCCTTGATGGGGTCTACAATGCCTTCAAGGATGAAGACGGTCTGCGCGCAGAATGCGAACAAGGCCGCGCCTTGGGCATGGATGGAAAAACGCTGATCCATCCGGCGCAATTGGCCATCGCGAACGAAGTCTTTTCCCCGGACGCGGCGGCAGTCGAATTGGCCGAGCGCCAGATCGAGGCCTTTGACGCGGCGATGGAACGCGGCGAAGGTGTCGCTGTCGTCGACGGCAGGATTGTTGAGAACCTGCATGTCGAAACAGCCCGCGCGACCTTGGCAAAGGCCCGCGCCATTCGCGAGATGGAGGCCGCATGACACTTCTGATTTTCGGGTTGCTGCTTTGGGTGGTTGCGCACCTGTTCAAACGCGTTGCACCTGCCGGGCGACTGGCATTGACCAACAGGCTGGGTGAAGGATCCAAAGGCGTGTTCGCGCTGATGATCCTGTTGTCAGTCGTGTTGATGGTCATTGGCTACCGCGGCGCGGATGGCGCTGTGTACTGGGGGCGTAGCCCAATGCTGACTGGGATCAATAACCTGTTGGTATTGCTTGGCTTCTACTTCTTCGCGGCCTCTGGTGCCAAAACGCGTGTCACACAATACACCCGTCACCCGCAGTTGATCGGTTTCTCTCTCTGGGCGGTTGCGCATTTGCTCGTGAATGGTGATGTGCCATCCTTTGTCCTCTTTGGCGGTTTGCTCCTTTGGGCGCTGGCAGAGATGGCCATCATCTCGAAAGCGGATGGGCCATATTCCCCTCCACACCCGCCGCCGGTCAAAAAAGAGATTACTGCGGTTGTAGTTTCTGTCGTGCTCTTCACCGTTGTGGCCGGCATCCACGCCCTTCTGGGCTACAATCCCTTCGGAGCCTGACCCATGGCCACGCTTTACCGGCTTCTGACCGAAGACGACACGTCCGCGTTTTGCCACAAGGTCAGCGCGGCGCTTGCCAAAGGTTGGACGCTTTATGGCAACCCGACCTATGCCTTTGATGAGGCCAACGGCGTCATGCGATGCGCGCAAGCCGTGACCAAGGAAATCGACGGCGACTATGTTCCAGAGATGAAGTTGGGACAGCAATGAAAACCAACGCCGGTCATTTCTTCGAAGACTACCAAGTTGGGCAGGTCATCCAGCACGCCGTGCCGCGGACGATCAAGATGGGAGAACGGGCGCTATACCACGCGCTCTATCCGGCCCGTCACGCGCTGCATTCGTCAGATGCCTTTGCCCAGTCCTGTGGCCTGCCGTTCAGTCCGCTGGATGACATGGTGACCTTTCACACCGTCTTCGGAAAAACCGTGCCGGATGTGTCGCTCAACGCCGTGGCAAACCTTGGGTATGCCGAAGGGCGGTTTCAAACGCCGCTTTGGCCGGGCGACACGGTAACCTCCAAGTCGACCGTGATTGGCTTGAAGCAAAACTCGAACGGCAAAAGCGGCGTCGTTTGGGTGCGCACGGAAGGCGTCAATCAGCACGGCGAGACCCTGCTGAGCTATGTCCGTTGGGTCATGGTCAAAAAGCGCGACTTCGATGCGCCGGCCCCCGAAACGGTGATCCCGGATCTTGTCCCTGTCGTGGATGCCGCGGACCTTGTCGTTCCAACGGGACTGGATTTCTCCAACTACGACTTCACCTTGGCCGGAGAGAAACATCGCCTCGCCGACTATGAAGTCGGCGAAACCATCGACCACGTCGATCGCGTCACCATTGAAGAGGCCGAACACATGATGGCCACAAGGCTTTGGCAAAACACCGCCAAGGTCCACTTCGACGCGACGCATCGTCCTGATGGCAAGCGCCTGATCTATGGCGGTCATGTCATAAGCATGGCCCGCGCGCTCAGCTTCAACGGGCTTGCAAATGCACAGCTTGTCGTTGGCTTGAACGGTGGCGCGCACGCCAATCCGTGCTTTGCAGGTGACACGATCTGCGTCTGGTCCGAAGTTCTGGGCAAGGCCGAAACCGCTGCGCCGGGCGTCGGTGCGATACGGTTGCGACTTGTGGCCCACACGCCCGAGGCCGAACCGTTCGCGCTCAAGGGAGAAGACGGCAAGTATCGGTCCGGCGTTCTTCTGGACCTCGACTACTGGGCCTTGATGCCGACATGAAGCGCTTTGCGCTGACCGTTGCGACCGGCTTGCTGGCACCTCTGGCGGCCGAAGCCGAAGACCCGGACTTCTACGTCGAAGCCAACCTTCTTGGCATCTTCTATCACGAGCTTGGGCATGCCCTGATCGACACCATGTCTCTTCCGATCTTCGGTCAGGAAGAAGACGCCGCCGACGTGTTGTCGATTGTGCTGATAGATGCGTTCTTCGAAGAAGATCGCGCGGTGGCGATGGCTTACGAGGCCGCGTTTGGATTTCAGGCTGAAGCGGAAGAGGGTGGCGACGTCGCGTGGTGGGACGTGCACGGGCCAGACCTGCAGCGCTACTACAACCTTGTGTGCCTGTTTTACGGTGCGAACCCGGACGAACGCGAAGACGTGGCGGTTGACCTTGGCCTTCCGGACGAACGGCAAGAGACCTGTCCGGAAGAGTTTGACCTCGCCAGCGACAGTTGGGGCGGGGTCCTGGACCAACTGGCCGATCTGAACACGGGGCAAGGGCTTGAATTGCAGCAAGCTGCCGAAGATGCCCCGGGCGCCGACCTACTGGAAGACATTTTGCGTATTGAAGTTGAGGCCTTCAACGCAGAATTCGACATGCCAGTGCCGGTCATGGTCACTATTGCTGAATGCGACGAAGCCAACGCGTTTTATGATCCCGACCTGACGACGATCACGATGTGCGCAGAGTTTGTGGGCCATCTACAAGATCAGACTCAGTCCGAATAGGCGCACTGCATTGGATTGGCGGTCTGTGATCACACTTAGAATTTGCGTGATCACAAATACCAAAAAGTGAACTGAATCCCAACCGAAAAGGCGAAAAGTCGCGGCTCAAAAGCGTGACTTACCGCGTTGATTTGGTATGTCAGGATCAAACAAGACCATAAGGGGACCCATATGGCTGACGTGAACCGGGGCAACCGCCCGCTGTCGCCGCATCTGCAGATCTATCGTCCGCAGCTGACCTCGATGACTTCGATCCTGACCCGCATCACCGGAAACGCACTTCTGGTTGCGGCGATACTGATCGTCTGGTGGTTCCTCGCCGCTGCAACCTCGCCCGAGGCTTTCGCAACGGCAGACGGCGTCATTACCTCTTGGTTCGGCGATCTGGTTATGACTTTGTCGGTCTGGGCACTTTGGTATCACACGCTTGCCGGCCTGCGGCATCTCTACTGGGACACAGGCCGCGGCCTTGAGGTCGAAACAGCCGAGAAGATGGGCATCGGCATCATTGCCGGTTCCGTCATTCTCACAATCTTCACCATTCTGATCGTCTGAGGGAGCGTGACATGGCTTATATGACCGATCTCAAGCGCGCCGTCGGACTGGGCTCTGCCCGCCAAGGCACAGAACATCACTGGTCCATGACGAAGTCGTCCGTGGCCCTTCTGATCCTTGTTCCGCTTTTTGTCTTCACGTTCGGCCCGATGCTGGGGCAGCCGCACGACGCGGTGACGGCTTACTTTGCAAAGCCGTTCCCGGCCATTGTGGCCGCCCTGACCATCGTTGTGGGCTTCATGCACTTCAAGAACGGCGCTCAAGCGCTGATCGAAGACTACGTGCAAGGCCTTGCCCGCAAAATCACGATCATTCTCATGATTTGCCTGAGCTACGCGGCCGCCGCGACTGGCCTCTTTGCCATCGCGCGCCTTGCGCTCTGAGGAGTTTCCGAATGCCCGCATATGACTACACAACCCATGACTACGACGTCGTCGTGGTCGGTGCCGGCGGGGCCGGACTTCGTGCAACGCTCGGCATGGCCGAACAGGGGCTGCGCACGGCCTGTGTGACCAAGGTCTTCCCGACCCGATCCCACACCGTTGCTGCACAGGGCGGTATCGCCGCCAGCCTTGGCAACATGGGGCCTGATAGCTGGCAATGGCACATGTATGACACCGTCAAGGGCTCTGACTGGCTCGGCGATACGGACGCGATGGAATACCTCGCACGGGAAGCGCCTAAGGCCGTCTACGAACTTGAACACTATGGCGTTCCGTTCAGCCGGACCGAGGAAGGCAAGATCTATCAGCGCCCCTTCGGCGGTCATACGACCGAATACGGTGAAGGCCCCCCTGTGCAGCGCACCTGCGCCGCCGCCGACCGGACCGGTCACGCGATCTTGCATACGCTTTACGGCCAAAGTCTGAAGAACAACGCTGAGTTCTACATCGAATACTTCGCCATCGACTTGATCATGAGCGATGAGGGCGTCTGCCAGGGCGTTGTTTGCTGGTGCCTTGAGGACGGGTCTATCCATGTCTTCAATGCCAAGATGACCGTGCTGGCCACCGGCGGCTATGGCCGCGCCTACTTCTCGGCCACGTCGGCGCATACCTGCACCGGCGATGGTGGCGGGATGACCGCCCGCGCAGGCCTGCCGCTTCAGGATATGGAATTCGTGCAATTCCACCCCACCGGCATCTACGGCTCAGGCTGCCTGATCACCGAAGGCGCACGCGGTGAGGGCGGCTATCTGGTGAACTCGGAAGGCGAGCGGTTCATGGAGCGTTATGCGCCGTCGGCCAAGGACCTCGCGTCGCGCGACGTCGTCAGCCGCTGCATGACGATGGAGATCAATGAGGGCCGCGGCGTGGGCGCCGATGGCGACCACATTCACCTCCACCTCAACCACCTGCCGCCCGAGGTTCTGGCCGAACGTCTGCCGGGCATCTCGGAATCGGCCAAG
>CAZMKY010000443.1:0-2418 GCA_964566835.1 uncultured Rhodobacterales bacterium | reverse complement strand
AAGCGTGATGGAAGCCAACGCCGATTGGGCGCGCTGAAGCCCGTTGTATACTCAGGTAGACTTTGCAATCAGTCTTTCGAGCGGCTAACCACGATCAAATTTTTCTATGGAGACACAGATGAGCGCCCTTCGCGACGATATCGATCCTGACGGCTTGCTGGAGTTTTCGGTCGTTTTCACCGACCGCTCGCTGAACCACATGAGTGCGGCGTTCCAGGGTGTGATGCGCGATATCTCGGCCATGCTGCGTGAAGTCTACAATGCCGACGGTGTCGCGGTTGTGCCGGGGGGCGGGACATATGCGATGGAAGCGGTCGCACGTCAGGTCGCCAAGGACGAAAAGGTCCTCGTCATCCGGAACGGCTGGTTCTCCTATCGCTGGACCCAGATCTTTGAGGCAACCGGCCTGCCATCGGAAGAGATCGTGATGCTCGCGCGCCGTCAGGGTAACGATCAGCAGTCGGCCTTCACGCCCGCACCGATTGAAGACGTGGTCGCCAAGATCGAAGCCGAACGTCCAGCGGTCGTCTTTGCGCCCCACGTGGAGACCAGTGCCGGTATGATCCTGCCCGACGACTATATCGCGGCCGTCGGTAAGGCGGCGCATTCCGTGGGCGCGATCTTTGTTCTGGATTGCATCGCATCAGGCTGCGCTTGGGTCGACATGAAGGCCCTTGGCATCGACGTTGTCATCTCGGCCCCCCAAAAAGGATGGTCGGCCTCCCCGTCGGCGGGCCTCGTGATGATGTCGGACGCGGCGTTGGAGCGTGTCCGGTCTCGCGCATCAGACAGCTTCGCCGTGGATCTGGGCAAATGGCTTTCGATCATGGAGGCCTATGAGAACGGCGGACACGCTTACCACGCGACGATGCCAACAGACGCGCTTCGCGGGTTCCGCGATGCAATGGCTGAAACCAAGGCTTGGGGCTTTGAGCGTGTGAAGACGGCGCAATGGGAACAAGGCGACCGCATTCGTGCGTTGCTGTCCGCGAAGGGGTTCAAATCCGTTGCCGCCGATGGGTTTTGCGCGCCGGGTGTTGTCGTAAGCTACACCGACCAGGCGGAGCTGCAGACGGGCAAAGCCTTTCTGGCCGAAGGCGCACAAATCGCGGCGGGTGTGCCGCTGATGGTGGGTGAGGGCGACGACTATAAAAGCTTCCGCATCGGTCTATTCGGGCTCGACAAGCTCAAGGACGTCGACGCCAGCGTGGCGCGTTTCGAGGCGATCCTCGACAAAGTCGCCTAAGGGTTCAAGCACCAAGGCCTTTGCGCATGATCGCCATGTGAAGAGGCAAGATGTCGTGCACCGCGCTCAGACCCGCACTCCGCAATTGTCTCAGGCCTGCGGCATCTGACTTGCAGATGCGGTTGAAGGCGTCGATGGCGCGCGCGCGGGTGTGAACATCTCCCTGACGGGCCTTGGCATAGGCGCCAAGCATCTCTGGTCCGCCAATATCGTCTGGGAACGCCGCAAGACAATCGGCCAGTGCCGCGACATCCTGCAACGAGGTGTTCAGCCCTTGTGCACCGATGGGCGGCAACACGTGGGCGGCTTCAGCCATGACAGCCACGCGGCGTGCCGTCAGCCGCAGGGCCTCCTGTGTCACGATCGGCCAGACACGGATGGGCGTGATCGGCGTCAGCGACCCCAAAACCCCGGCAGAGCGTTCTGTTGCGGCATGTCCAAGGGCCTCGGCAGAAAGCTTGGACAGCGCCAGAGCCTTGGGGCCCTCTTCCATCCAGACAACGGCCGAGGCGGGTCGACCCTCGTGGTCGGGCAAAGGCACCAGCGTAAACGCCCCGCCGGACGCGTAGATTTCTGTCGAGACGGTGTCGTGCGGGATGTCGTGTGCGACGGCAAACGCCAGTGCCTTTTGGGCATAGCGGGTGGTCTTGACGTCAATTCCTGCTGCAGCGCGCAAGGGTGATGCCCGACCATCGGCCGCGATCGCCAGTTTCGCCCGGATGCGCGTCCCGTCGCTTAGCGTGACAAGCGCTTCCTTGTCGCGTGTCAGCACGTGCGAGAACCCAACGCCCAAGCGCAAGTCGATCAGATCTTCCAGATGTTCCACCAAGACCTTTCGCGCCAGCCAATTGGGCACATTCCATCCAAAGGGATCGTCCGACAGGTCACTGGCCTGAAACGTCCGATCTGTCCGGATTTCCGGCGGGTCACCTTCTGTGTCGATGACGCGAAGGCAAGTCAACGGCGTCGCGTGCGGTGCGAGGAGCGACCAAAGGCCAATGTGCTCGAAGAGTGCCTTGGCCGGTTGAAGATAAGCGGTAGACCGCAAGTCAGACCCGTCAGCCTCTGCAGCCGCGACGGGCGGCACCGGGTCGGCAAGGATGACCCTGACCCCGGCGGCGTGCGCGGCGGCGGCTGCGCTCAGCCCCGCCAAACCACCACCCGAGATGAAG
>CAZMKY010000442.1:0-3867 GCA_964566835.1 uncultured Rhodobacterales bacterium | reverse complement strand
GACGGAGAAGTTGGCTTCCGCCATGGCGACACGATACACCTCACCCCGCGTGAAGACGTACTGCACAAGTTCGATGCAGGGGGGCTGCGGATCGGATGAAGCGACTTGCTGGCAAGAACGCGCTGATCACTGGATCAGCGCGCGGCATCGGCCTCGCCTTTGCTGAAACCTATGTGCGCGAAGGCGCTCGGGTTGTTATTGCTGACATCGACATCGTCCGGGCAAAAGCCTCTGCCGAGGCTATCAATCAAGATAATCCGGACGCTGCAATCGCGGTCCAAATGGATGTGACTGATCAGGCCAGCATCGACGCCGCCCTTGAAGAAGCGGTCGCGGCGCTTGGCCAGATCGACATTCTGATCAACAACGCGGCCATCTTCACCGCCGCACCCTTGGTTGAGATCACGCGCGCCGACTATGATCGGACGTTCAATATCAACGTGGCGGGCGCTCTGTTCACCATGCAGGCCGTGGCCCGCCACATGATCGACCGTGGGATCAAAGGCAAAATCATCAACATGGCCAGCCAAGCTGGCCGTCGCGGTGAGCCTTTGGTGGCTGTCTATTGCGCGACAAAGGCAGCGATTATCAGCCTGACGCAATCGGCAGGCTTGAACCTGATCGAGCACGGTATCAACGTGAATGCCATCTCTCCCGGCGTCGTTGACGGCGAACACTGGGATGGCGTGGATGCGTTCTTTGCGAAATATGAAGGCAAGGCGCCCGGGCAGAAGAAAAAAGAAGTTGGCGAAGGCGTGCCATACGGTCGTATGGGGGTCGCAGAAGACCTGACCGGCATGGCCGTCTTCCTGGCCAGCGAGGAGGCAAATTACATTGTGGCCCAGTGCTATAATGTGGACGGCGGACAATGGATGAACTGATGAAGGATCACATCGATGGCAATGCCGCCATCCGCTTGTCGGACGAAACGCTCGCCGACATGCCGGAGGGTGTGCAGGTTCCAAGCTACAACCGTGCGGAACTGACACCTGGGATTGTCCATATCGGATTGGGTAATTTTCACCGTGCGCACCAAGCCTGGTATCTGCATCGGCTGATGCAACAAGGCAAAGCGCAGGACTGGGCGATTGTCGGCGCCGGTGTTCGTGCCTTTGACGAGGCACAACGCCAGAAGATGGCAGCGCAAGACTATCTGACGACGCTGGTCATGCTGGATCCGAATGCAAGCTCAGCCGAAATCACCGGCTCCATGATTGACTATGTCCCGATCGAGGAAGGCAACGGGCCACTGATCGCGCAAATGGCCGACGCCGCCATTCGCATTGTCGCGCTGACGGTGACCGAGGGCGGATACTATATCGACCCCGCCACCAATGGTTTTGATGAAGCGCATGCGGACATTCAGCATGATGCCGCCAACCCGGCCAAACCAAGAACGGCCTTCGGCGCCATCATTGCCGCGCTTGCCCTCAGACGCGCAAATGGGACCGGCCCCTTTACGCTGCAAAGCTGTGACAACTTGCAAGGCAACGGCGCAATTCTGCGTCAAACTGTTGTTTCACTTGCAAAATTGTCTGATCCGGATCTGGCAGCGTGGATCGAGGCCAACTGCAGCTTCCCAAACTCCATGGTGGACTGCATCGTACCGGCCACCGGCGCGCAGGAACTCGCCCTTGTCCGGAGCTTTGGCATTGATGATGCCGTACCCGTAACACACGAACCGTTCCGCCAGTGGGTCATTGAGGATGATTTCTGCGCCGGACGTCCGGCATGGGACGAAGTTGGAGCCACCTTCTCGGACCGGGTTCACGACTTCGAAGCGATGAAGATCAGGATCCTTAACGGTGGGCATCAGGTCCTCGCCAACGCGGGGGAAATCTTGTCGATCCCGACCATCGCAGAGTGCATGTCACATCCGTTGATCGGGGGTTTCTTCCGCAAGGTGGCACAGACCGAGGTCGTCCCGCATGTCGACCCGGTACCTGGCATGGCACCAAAGGACTATGTCGATCTCATTGCGAGCCGCTTCGCCAATCCGCGGATCGTGGACACCACCCGCCGCGTGGCCTTTGACGGATCGTCACGCCATACGGGCTTTATCTTGCCCTGCATCCGCGATGCCCTGGCCGCAGGAACTCCCTCTTCAGGTTTCGCTTTGACCGAGGCGCTTTGGGCGCGCATGTGTGCGGGCACTCGCGAAGACGGAACGACGATAGAACCCAACGATCCGATGTGGTCAGATCTTGTCGCCACTGCGAAGCGGGCGAAAGAAGACCCCATGGCGTGGCTATCGCAAAGCCTGCTCTACGGTGACTTGGCAGAGGACAAAGGGTTCGCGATCAGTTTCTCGGCTTGGCTGACTATGATCTGGCAGGATGGCACTGAAGCCGCGCTTGAACACTATCTGGCCGAAGACGCCTGAATATCAGCCGATCTGCCGGATCGGCTGATAAGCTGCCCTGAACTTTTCATAAGCCTTATCATAGACTTCCGCGAGTTCCGCTGTCGGCTGAATGGTCTCTCCCACTTCTGGCGGCAACAGCACGTCTTCTGCGGATCGACCTGTATGCGCCATCTCGGCCAAACGTGCGGCACCAAGGGCTGCACCGAATTCTCCGTCCTTCGGCAGCTCCAACGTCACACCCAAGGCCGTCGCCAAAAGCTTCAGCCAATACCGCGACTTTGCACCACCACCGATCGCAAGAAGCCGATCAATCTTGGCCCCTGTCGCAGTCAGCGCTTCGTAGCTGTCACGCAAGCCGAACGCGACACCGGTGATTACCGCATGGGTAAGGTCGTTCTGCGAGGTATCCTTGCCGAGCCCGGTGAAACTGCCCCGGATCGCGGCATCATTGTGCGGTGTGCGCTCACCGGACAGATAAGGTAGGAACATCTCTCGTCCCGGCGCTTTCAAGTCGTCGCCCAACGCAGAGGTTAGCTCGGCAGGTGTCTTGCCAGTCATTTGCGCAAGCCAGTTCAGGCTGTCCGTCGCGGAAAGCATGACACCCATCTGATACCAACGGTCCGGCACGGCGTGACAGAACGTGTGCAGCGCAGATGCGGCATCGGGGTAGTACCCGTCCCGCGCAGCCAAAAGGACGCCCGAGGTGCCAAGGGACAAGAAGCCTGCACCCTCTGCCAACGCGCCAATGCCAGTGGCGGCGGCAGCGTTGTCGCCAGCACCACCAGCGACGACGACATCCGGGCTGACACCCCAGCGCTCTGCCAAATCCCGACGAAGGTGTCCCGCCGGCTCGGACCCTTCGACCAGTCGCGGCATCTGATCTTCTCTCATGCCGCCTGCGGCCAACAAATCAGGCGACCAAGCGCGTGCACCCACGTCCAGCCATGACGTACCCGCACTGTCAGACATGTCGGCGACATAGTCACCGGTCAGGTAGAAATTCAGATAGGCCGCAGGCAGCAGGACCTTGGCTACACGTGCAAAGTTCTCGGGTTCATTGTTTCGAACCCAAACCAGTTTCGGTGCGGTAAAGCCCGGAAATACGATGTTCCCGGACGTCTCGCGCATGCCATTCATCGCATCCAAGTCAGCTGCTTCTTCGTGGGACCGCGTGTCGTTCCAAAGGATACAGGGTCTTATGACGTGACCTTCGGCATCCAGAAGCGTCGCACCATGCATGTGGCCAGCAACGCCGACGCCTTTCAGGTGCGCGAATTCCGGGTGTGCAGCGGCTAAGGCTCCAGCAGCGGCATCAAGGGCTTTCGCCCAATGTGCCGGGTCCTGCTCGCTCCAGCCGGGGAGGGGGTGATCCGAGGAATAGTGCTGCTCATTGGAGCCGATAGGCGCGCCGTCATCACCGACCAGAAGGGCTCTGAGCCCGGATGTCCCTAGATCAATCCCCAAATAGCTCATCGCGGCCTCGCCTGTCTGGTGCGTCAGTG
>CAZMKY010000441.1:0-2216 GCA_964566835.1 uncultured Rhodobacterales bacterium | reverse complement strand
TCAACCGCCTGTTTGATCTGCGGCTTGTTCGCGTCCATTGCGACTTCGAAGACAACCGCACCGGCTTCCGACGCCATGGTCGACTTCTCGGTGATGATCGGCTTGCGGATCACGTCGTAGTGTTCAGCTTTCGCGCTCATTTCAGACGAGCCTCCAGTGCTTCGACACCTGCTTTCGTGATCACCAGGGTGTCACTCTTCAGGATGTCATAGACGTTGGCGCCCTGGCTTGGCAGCAGATCGACGGTGTCGATGTTGCTGGCGGCACGGGCGAAGTTTTCGTCCAAGGCCGGGCCGTCGATGACCAGCGCACGCTTCCAGCCCAGATCCTTGAGCTGCTTGGCAAGCGCTGCGGTCTTCGGCTCGGCAGCCGTGGCGGCATCGATGATGACGAGGTTGCCTTCCGCCTGCTTGGCCGAAAGCGCGTGCTTCAGACCCAGCTTGCGGAACTTCTTCGTCAACTCGTGGCCGTGGCTACGTGGCGTCGGGCCCTTGTAGATACCACCCTTGCGGAAGATCGGAGCGTTCCGGTCACCGTGACGTGCGCCGCCGGTGCCCTTCTGGCGATAGATCTTCTTGGTCGAGTAGCTGGTCTCGGACCGGGTCTTGACCTTGTGCGTGCCAGCTTGCGCGTTGTTGCGCTGCCAGCGGACGACACGGTGCAGGATGTCGGCGCGAGGCTCGAGGCCGAAGATATCGTCCCCGAGATCGACCGAACCGGCCTTGCCGCCGTCCAGTTTGATCACGTCGAGTTTCATTCCTCACCGTCCTTCTTCTCTGCATCAGAATTGTCGGCGTCCGACGATTCTTCTGCAATCTGCGCTTCGGCTTCTGCCAGGGCTGCTTCTTCAGCTGCAGCCTGCTCTGCGGCCAGGCGCTCGGCCTCGGCTGCTTCTGCGGCGGCGGCTTCTTCAGCAGCGGCAGCGGCCAGACGCTCGGCTTCTTCGGCAGCCGACTTCAGCGCGGCGGGGAGAATGACATTCTCCGGCGTCGGCTTCTTGACGGCGCCCTTGATGGTGACCCAGCCACCCTTGGAGCCCGGAACGGCGCCTTTGACCATGATCAGACCACGGTCGGCGTCGGTCTTGACGACCTGAAGGTTTTGCGTCGTCACGCGGGCAGCGCCCATGTGACCAGCCATCTTCTTGCCTTTGAACACGCGGCCCGGATCCTGACACTGACCGGTCGAACCATGCGAACGGTGGCTGATCGACACACCGTGCGAGGCGCGCAGACCACCGAAGTTGTGGCGCTTCATGGCACCGGCAAAACCCTTACCGATCGAGGTGCCCGACACGTCAACGAACTGACCTTCAAAGTAGTGGTTTGCCGTGATCTCTTCACCCACGCCGATCAGGTTTTCCGGATCAACGCGGAATTCCGCGATCTTGCGTTTCGGTTCTACCTTTGCGACGGCGAAGTGGCCGCGCATGGCTTGGCTGGTGCGCTTGGCTTTCGCCGTGCCCGCGCCGAGCTGAACAGCGGAATAGCCGTCACGCTCGGCCGTGCGCTGTGCGACGACCTGAAGCTTGTCGAGTTGGAGAACGGTGACAGGAACCTGCCGTCCGTCTTCCTGGAAGATGCGGGTCATGCCCACTTTCTTCGCGATTACGCCTGAACGTAGCATTGTCTATGCCTCCTCAGACCGAGATCTGGACATCAACGCCAGCAGCCAGGTCGAGCTTCATCAGCGCGTCCACGGTCTGCGGGGTCGGGTCAACGATGTCGAGAAGACGCTTGTGCGTGCGGATCTCGAACTGGTCGCGCGACTTCTTGTCGATGTGCGGACCACGGAGAACCGTGAACTTCTCGATCTTGTTCGGCATCGGAATCGGGCCGCGCACGGTGGCGCCGGTCCGCTTCGCGGTGTTCACGATTTCCTGCGTCGAGGCATCCAGGACGCGGTAATCGAAGGCTTTCAGCCTGATCCGGATATTCTGACTGGCGATTGCCATGGTCTTTTCCTTTCGTTGAGAGGTGGAGGCCACGCACGCGCGCCCCCCACATCGAACCTTGTTTTTGCCCTTGTGCCCGAGGCACGCGGGATCAAACGGTCAAGATCACTCGATGATCTTGGAGACGACGCCTGCGCCGACGGTGCGGCCGCCTTCACGGATGGCGAAGCGCAGCTTCTCTTCCATCGCGATCGGCGCGATCAGGTCCACCGTGAACGACACGTTGTCGCCCGGCATCACCATCTCGGTGCCCTCGGCCAGC
>CAZMKY010000440.1:0-7091 GCA_964566835.1 uncultured Rhodobacterales bacterium | reverse complement strand
TTGGAGTAGATGCTGTCGCCCATCAGCCGCTCCGCCAGCGCAGAGGCATCGAACAAGGACACGTCGTCCCTCAGTCGTGCCTTCAAAGACAAGCTCAGCTGTTCACTGGGCAGGCGGAACTCCGTGTCACGCGTAAAGTCGCCCGTCATGATCTCGTGGCTGTTGACCACGCCTTTCGCACGACCCGTCGCCATCAGTCCCAGCGTCTTGGCCCCGGCGCTGACCACAAGATCGCCACCGAGAAGCGTGTCGCATTCGCCCGTTGCGACGCGAATGGCGCTGATATCTTCGGGCCGGTTGCCAATGCGGCAATGGATGTGAACGGCGCCTCCCTTCTGGGCCAGGCCGGCCATTTCCATCATGCCCGCACCCTTGTCGTCCAGATGGGCCGCCATCGCCAGAAGCGCACCAATCGTCACGACACCGGTGCCACCAACCCCGGTGATAACGACATTATGGGTGCCTTTGATTTCCGGCAGGCTCGGCTCCGGCAAAGTGCCAATGTCCAAAGTGGCCGTCGCCGCCTTCTTCAGTGCGCCCCCCTCTACGGTGACAAAGGCCGGACAAAACCCCTTGAGGCAGGAAAAATCCTTATTGCAGCTTGACTGATCGATGGCACGCTTCCGCCCAAGCGGGGTTTCCACCGGGACGATCGAGACACAGTTCGATTGCACCCCGCAATCACCGCAACCTTCGCAAATGTCGGTATTGATGAAGACCCGCTTGTCAGGATCGGGGAACGCACCGGATTTTCGCCGCCGCCGTTTCTCAGCCGCGCAGGTCTGCACGTAGATGATGGCGCTGACACCCTCGACCTCGCGGAACGTGCGCTCGACCTGCAAAAGCTCAGAGCGTGGATGCCAGTCGACCGTCGCGGGGAAGCCGTCCCGGATCGGCTCTTCTTTTTCGTCGAAGACGACGGCAATGCGTTTGACGCCCATTGCCTTCAGTTCGTTGGCGATCCGATCGGGTCCAAGGCCGCCTTCGTTGCCCTGTCCGCCCGTCATCGCGACGGCATCATTGTAGAGGATCTTGTAAGTGATGTTCACATCAGCCGCCAAGGCCGCCCGGATCGCCAGAATGCCGGAATGGTTGTAGGTGCCGTCACCGAGGTTTTGGAACACGTGGCCCGTCTTGGAAAACGGCGCCTCGCCGATCCAGTTGGCTCCTTCTGCCCCCATATGCGTGTAGCCTGACGTATCCCGGTCCATCCAAAGCGCCATGATATGGCACCCGATCCCGGCATAGGCGCGTGATCCATCCGGCAGCTTTGTCGACGTGTTGTGCGGACACCCTGAACAAAAATATGGGGTCCGGGTCGCGATTTCGGGTGCATTGTCAGCAGCCTTGGCCGCCTGAATGGTCGACATCGCCGCCTGCAACCGTTCCGTCGTGCGCCCCTCTTCGATCAGGATGCCCCCGATTTTTTCCGCGATCATCACCGGATCCAGCGCCATGCGGGTCGGGAAAAGCTCTTCCTGATGCATCCGACCGGCACCGCCCTTGTACCAGCCATAGACGCGACGGCCGCGCCGATCATCGAAGATCGCCTCCTTGATCTGGATCTCGATCAGTTTGCGCTTTTCCTCAACGACAACGATCAGTTCCAGATCCTTGGCCCATTCATTGAAGCTGGTCATGTCCATCGGGAAAGTCTGACCAATCTTGTAGGTCGCAATACCAAGCCGTGCGGCCTCGGCCTCGTCGATCCCCAGAAGAGACATCGCATGAACAAGATCCAGCCAATTCTTGCCCGCCGCGACAAAGCCGATCTTGGCGCCACTCTTGTTCCAGATGGGACGGTCAATCCGGTTGGCCCGGGCAAAAGCCTCTGCCGCAAAACGCTTGTGGTCGATCATCCGCGCTTCTTGCGCAATCCAGTGATCCCCCAATCGGATGTTCAGCCCGCCTTCCGGCATCTCTATATCCGGTCGCACGAATTGCATCCGGTCAGGTCGTCCGTCGACGACCGAGGTCACTTCTACAGTGTCCTTCATCAACTTCAGCCCGGCCCAGACGCCGGCAAAGCGGCTCATCTCGAAGGCATAGAGGCCGAAATCGAGTATCTCCTGCACGCCCGCAGGGCTCAGGATCGGGATGTAGGCATCGACGGCAGCAAAGTCGGACTGGTGACATGTGGTCGAGCTTTCGCCGGTGTGGTCGTCGCCCATGGCCATGACGACACCCCCATGCGGCGATGTGCCGGCCATGTTGGCATGGCGCATGACGTCGCCAGACCGGTCAACGCCCGGCCCTTTGCCATACCAAAGACCGAAGACCCCATCGAACCGACCTTCGCCGCGCAGTTCGGCCTGCTGCGTGCCCCAAAGTGCCGTCGCCGCCAGATCTTCGTTCAAACCAGCCTGGAACTTGATATCCGCCGCCGAGAGAACTTTGCCTGCCCGCATCATCTGCTGATCCACCGCGCCCAACGGCGAACCGCGATAACCGGTGACGTATCCCGCCGTCGCCAAACCCTTGGACGTATCACGCGCCTTTTGCATCAACATCAGGCGAACCAGCGCCTGCGTCCCATTCAAAAGGACGGTCGATTTGCTCAGGTCATATCGGTCATGCAAGGTGACGTCGCGGCGGCTCATAAAGTCCTCCTCCTCATGGGGCCGAATTCATTATAGGTCAGATTTCTTGACCTACAAAGACAAAGATCGTCACGAAGTCGTTTGCTCAACCGGGGGTATTCCGGGTAAGTCATTGGAAAAACGTGACCGCTAACACGTACGGGATGGACCAAAATGGACTGGGACAAGCTAAGAATCTTTCACGCTGTCGCGGACGCCGGCTCGCTGACGCATGCCGGTGACACGCTGCATCTCAGTCAGTCTGCCGTTTCTCGCCAGATTCGGGCACTGGAAGAATCACTCAACACGACACTTTTTCACCGCCACGCGCGCGGCCTGATCCTGACCGAGCAGGGCGAGCTTCTCTTCGATGCGACGTCGGCCATGACGAAAAGGCTCGATACGGCCGAGGCCCGGATTCGTGACAGCGAAGAAGAAGTCTTTGGCGAATTGCGGGTGACGACCACAACCGGCTTCGGTTCGCTCTGGCTTGCCCCCCGTCTGCCGAAACTCTACGCAAAGTATCCTGATCTCAAGATCGACTTGATGCTGGAAGAGCGTGTGCTGGACCTGCCGATGCGCGAAGCCGATGTCGCCATCCGGATGAAAGAGCCCAGTCAGGCTGACCTGATCCGGCGAAAGCTGATGACCGTGCACATGCGTCTTTATGCGACGCCCGAATATCTCGAAGCGAACGGCACGCCTGAACGCATGGAGGATCTGCGCGATCACCGGTTGATCTGCCAGAACGTGCAGGCCACCCAGGTCAGCGCCGGGCTGCATCTGGTGCAAGAGCTTCTGACATACGATCTGCCTTCCACCCTGACGGTGAACAACTACTTCGGCGTATTGCAGGCCGTACGTTCCAACCTCGGGATCGGTGTTCTGCCAAACTATGTCGCTGAAGAATTCCCGAACCTACAAAGGGTTCTGCCGGATGTGGAAAGCGGCGAAGTCCCTGTGTTCCTTGCCTACCCAGAGGAACTGAGGCAGTCGCGCCGCATCGCGGCCTTCCGGGATTTCGTGACCGAAGAGATCATCGAACTCCGCAAGCAACTGAAGGCAGGCAACTAGCCCCTGCCTGCCGAGATATGCATCAGACGCATGGCCGGTTTGCTTACCAAATAGTCAAAAGTGGGTTGATCGGTGGCGGGACCGCGCCTAAATCACACTCGAACACGGCGGCTAGGCCGCTGTCTTCTACCTCCCTGTTGGACTTGGCCGGACTTTTCAGTCCGGCCTTTTTTTTGGCCCTTACAGGTACCAGTCCCCCGGCAAGACCGACGGCAGTCCAATAAACGCGGCCAGATACGCCTTCGCGCGCTCAAAACGCACCGAAGACAATGTGATGGTCTTTGGCTTTGCGGCCCGCGCGCTTGGCTTGGGTGCTGAAATGGCGGTCACGGCTGTCATGGTCGTCATTGTCAAATTCCTTGGTGTCGTCCGATGACACCCAATCTGTCGGGTCGCCCGGAAGGCCGCATGGGCACAATTGCCCAAGCAAGCCGATTTTCTTTGTCGTAAGGTAAGCACAGCAATTAGGACGGCGGGCCGACCATCAATGACAGATCTTCCGATCTCTCACGAAGACCTCTCCAAGCTTATCGGAGTCGTCTACGAAAGCGCGTTTGAAGAACGACAATGGGCAAGCCTTCTCAGCCACCTTCACGCCCTCTTCCCCGAAGTCGGCGGAATTGCCTATGCGCACGAAGGCGAAACGCTTCTGCCACCCGTCGCAAGCATTCAGGCGGAAGGACACAACTGGTGGGAAGATGCCATCGACTTCCTGACCAAGAACCGCGACAACACCGGCGCATTCGAAAGCATGCGTGGCGTCGCGGGCGGCTGGATCGCACGGACCGAGAAGTACTTCGACACCGACGACTATATGCAGTCGGACATCTACCGCGAGTATCTGAAACCCGCAGGATACCGTCACGCCCAACACATGCTTCTCGATCAGCGCGACGGGCGTGGAGCCTATATCGCGCTGGTTTTTCCGGAAGATGCCGAAGCGCATGAAAGGCTCTACCTGCCGGTCTTCGAGCTCCTAAAGATCCTCTCGCCCCACTGTGTGCGCGCTTTCCACCTTGCGCGGATGGTGACCCTGACAAGACGCTCGAACGAAGCGCTCGGCGGTTTTCTGGATGCCATCATCCTGCCGATGGTCGTCGTCGACGGAAATGGCCGCTATGCCTTTTCCAACAAGGCCGGACGCCGCATGCTGGATCAAGGGCGGCGACTGGCCGTAACCGAAAGTGGCGATCTTGTCCTCGGCGACGCTGCCGACACGCGCGAGCTTCGTGACAGAATCGCCAAGGTTGAAGATACACTGTCTCCCGGTGGCTTGCGGCTCTGGGACGGGGACGTGCCCTACCTGCTTTGCCTCACGCCATTCCGTTCGACATTGGAGGACGCAAGCGCGCTCGATCGGCACTTGCTGGAAGAACAGCGCCTCGTCGCGGTCTTCCTCTCCCAACCCCCGGGCGATGCCATAGACACCAACCTGCTGCGCCATGTCTTCGATCTGACCCCGCGCGAGGCAGAAGTCTGTCAGGGGTTGCTTTCCGGCCGTTCCGCCTCCGAGATCGCGGAAGATGCCGGTCGCGCGCTGAAAACGATCCGAAACCAGATCCAATCGGTCCACGAAAAAGTCGGTGTCGCCTCGAACCCTCAGCTGATCGACGCGCTTGCCGTCTTTCGCACGGTCGGCGCAATGTTCGATGAAACGTCGCAAGGCGCGCTTCGACGCGCTTGACCCCTTTTCCTTCGGCGCGCTTCCAAGTAGGCACACGCCCAAGCCTCTGGGGGACTTTCATGACCGAACCGACCATCACCGAAGACCTGATTGCTGCACATGGCCTCAAGCCGGATGAATACGATCTGATCCTCGACATTATCGGTCGCGAACCGACGTTCACCGAACTCGGTATCTTCTCGGCAATGTGGAACGAACATTGCTCCTACAAATCCTCCAAGAAATGGCTCCGCACACTGCCCACAGAAGGCCCTCAGGTCATCTGCGGCCCGGGCGAAAACGCCGGCATCGTCGATATCGGCGACGGTCAGGCGGTGGTGTTCAAAATGGAAAGCCACAACCATCCGTCTTACATTGAGCCCTACCAGGGCGCGGCCACAGGCATGGGCGGCATCCTGCGGGACGTCTTCACCATGGGCGCCCGTCCTAGCGCCGCGATGAACGCGCTCAGCTTCGGCGAACCCGCGCACCCCAAGACACGCCGCCTTGTCGCGGGTGTGGTCGAAGGCATCGGCGGCTATGGCAACGCCTTCGGCGTGCCGACCGTCGGCGGCGAAGTCCGCTTCCATGCCGCCTATAACGGCAACTGTTTGGTCAATGCATTCGCGGCTGGCCTGATCGACACGGATGCGATCTTCTATTCGGCGGCCTCCGGCGTCGGCATGCCGGTCGTCTATCTGGGTGCGAAAACCGGCCGCGACGGCGTGGGCGGCGCGACCATGGCCTCGGCCGAGTTCGACGACACCATCGAAGAAAAGCGCCCGACCGTTCAGGTGGGCGACCCGTTCACCGAAAAACGCCTGCTTGAAGCCTGCCTTGAACTGATGGCCTCGGGCGCCGTGATCTCCATCCAGGACATGGGCGCGGCCGGTCTGACCTGTTCGGCGGTCGAAATGGGCGACAAGGGTGATCTGGGCGTGAAGCTGAACCTCGATCTGGTGCCGGTGCGCGAAGACGCCATGACCGCGTACGAGATGATGCTGTCCGAAAGCCAGGAACGCATGCTGATGGTGCTTCGCCCTGAAAAAGAGGCCGAAGCCAAAGCGATCTTCGACAAATGGGATCTGGATTTCGCGGTGGTGGGTGAAACGATTGCGGAAGACCGCTTCGTCATCGAGCACGGCGGACAGATCAAGGCAGACCTGCCGTTGAAAGCGCTCTCCGGCAACGCGCCAGAATACGACCGCCCATGGGTCAAGACCCCGGCGCCAGCGGACTGGCAGGCTGGCAATGATCTCTTGGCCCTGTCGCCAATTGCGGCCCTGAAAATTCTTCTGAATTCGCCAAATTACGCTTCCAAAGCGTGGGTGAGCGAACAATACGACAGCCAGGTCATGGCCGATACGGTGCGGGTGCCGGGTGCAGGCGCCGGCATCGTCCGCGTCCACGGCACCGACAAGATGTTGGCCTTCACCAGCGACGTCACACCCCGATACGTGGCCGCAAACCCGGTCGAAGGCGGCAAACAGGCCGTGGCCGAAGCGTTCCGCAACCTCTCCGCCGCAGGTGCCAAGCCTCTAGCCTCAACCGACAACCTGAATTTCGGCAACCCGGAAAAGCCGGAAATCATGGGTCAGTTTGTCGGCTGCATCAAAGGGATCGGCGAGGCATGCCGCGCTCTCGACTTCCCGATCGTCTCCGGCAACGTGTCCCTTTACAATGAAACGCACGGTGAAGCGATCTTGCCGACGCCAGCCATCGGCGGGGTCGGGCTGCTTCCCGACGTGACCGTCAGGGCCGGCGCATCCTTTGCG
>CAZMKY010000439.1:0-2119 GCA_964566835.1 uncultured Rhodobacterales bacterium | reverse complement strand
GCCTTCTATCGCCTGACCGTCTTGCCCTTGGCGCGGCGCGTTGCCGCGGCGCTTTCGCATTGGCTGGAAGATCTAGGAGGCGAGGCGGTGACCTTGAAACCATACCTTGATCAGGTCCCGGCCCTTGCCATTGAGCGGGAGGCACACTGGCGTCGCATCAGCGGGGCAACATTTCTGACAGACAGCGAGAAGCGCCGGCTTCTGGGGCTTCCAGTGGTGATGGAGGACGACGCATGAAAGACTTGACCGAGATGGGGTTGGAGACAAAGTTTTGCGGACCCGAGGCCGCGCCCGTTCTTTTGGATGCGCTTGTGGTTGAGGGTTATGCTTCGGTCTTCGGGCGTGCGGATCGCGGCGGCGATGTTGTCGAGAAGGGCGCGTATGCGGCATCCCTGAAGGCGATCGCTGATGCTGGTGGGCGTGTGAAGATGCTTTGGCAGCACGATCCTGCGCAGCCCATTGGCGTGTGGGACGAGGTCTATGAAGATAACCGGGGGCTTTACGTCAAAGGGCGTCTTCTGGCGGACGTGGCCTTGGCCCGCGAAGCTGCCGCGCTTTTGGAAGCGGGCGCAATTGACGGGCTTTCCATTGGCTACCGGACGCTGAAGGCGACCAAGGACGATATGGGCCGGCGGAGATTGAGCGAACTGGAGCTTTGGGAAGTCTCCTTGGTGACGTTTCCGATGCTTCCGGATGCGCGCGTAGGGGCCAAGGGCGAAGCGCCTGAGGTCGATCTCGCGCGCGACTTGGCCGAGGTTATTCAATCCGCAAGGCGCGACTTCGCGCAGGGCTGACGCTGGGGGCGATTGGCGCCCGTTTTTCGAGAAGGACACTGACATGACGACACCTGAGGCACCGTCTCGGGGCGGAGACGCTATGCGCACGGCCCGGACTGCAACCGAAGAGGTGAAGACCGCACTGGCGGGCTTTGTCTCTGACATCACCGAGAAACTCTCAAACCAGGAAGAGCGACTGACCATGCTGGATCAGAAGATGACCAACTCCACCCTGCGCCGTCCGGCGCTTTCCACGGCGGCGACCGAAGAGGCCCCGCATCAGAAAGCCTTTTCCGCCTATCTTCGTTCGGGTGACGAAGACGGCCTGCGCGGGCTGGACCTTGAGGGCAAGGCGCTGTCGACGGCGGTTGCGGGCGACGGCGGCTATCTTGTTGACCCGGAAACGGCGGCGACCGTGAAAAGCACGCTGAAATCAACGGCCTCCATTCGTCAGATCGCGAATATCGTCAATGTGGAAGCGACGTCCTACGATGGGCTGATCGACACGAGTGACGTGGGTTCCGGCTGGGCCACCGAGACAGGCTCTGTGGCTGAGACCGGCACGCCTTCGATTGAACGCATCACGATCCCGCTGCACGAGCTTTCGGCGTTGCCGAAGGCCTCCCAACGTTTGTTGGATGACAGCGCCTTTGACATTGAAAACTGGCTCGCAGGTCGGATTGCGGACAAGTTTGCGCAGTCAGAGGCCGGTGCATTTGTCGACGGCGATGGGATCGATAAGCCGCGCGGCTTCCTGGATCACGGCAAGGTCGACAATGAGGTCTGGGCGTGGGGTAGCCTTGGCTATGTTCCAACCGGTGAGGCGGGAGCTTTCCCAATCGTCGCACCGGGCGACGTGATCGTTGATCTGGTCTATGCGCTTGGCGCGGAATATCGGGCGAATGCCAGCTTTGTCATGAATTCGAAGACCGCGGGCACAATTCGCAAGATCAAGGATGCAGACGGCCGCTTCCTTTGGTCCGACGGACTGGCAGCAGGGGAGCCTGCGCGCCTCCTTGGCTATCCGGTGCTGATTGCGGAGGACATGCCCAATATCGGCGCAGATGCGTTCCCGATCGCGTTTGGCGACTTTGCATCGGGCTATACCATTGCCGAGCGCCCGGACCTGCGCATCCTGCGTGACCCCTTCAGCCAGAAGCCACACGTCCTGTTCTACGCGACCAAGCGCGTCGGTGGCGATGTGAGCGACTTTGCGGCCATCAAGCTGCTGAAATTCGGCACCGCCTAAGGCGCCGATCCAAGACGGGGTGCCGTGGCCCTTGCCGCGGTGCCCCCAGCCGGGCCGTCACCCCTGGGCGGTAGCTTTCGATCAGCACATCGGC
>CAZMKY010000438.1:0-3591 GCA_964566835.1 uncultured Rhodobacterales bacterium | reverse complement strand
CCTCGCCTTGGGGGACGTGTTCAGCGTCTTTTGGCGGGCGGTGTGGTCGGTGTCGTGGCCGCCACGGTGCTTCCGGTCCTTCGAGGCATCTTTGGCGGATACTAGGCCCGGACGGTTTCGTGACCGACTTTGAGCGACCGGCCTTGGCAGGCCCAAAGCCTGGCTGTATCGAGCTTGCGTTGCCGACGGCTTGATCGGCCAGCACCTTGGAAGGCTCGCATCAATGACGACGTTTACACTGACCGTTGCCACCAGTGCCGACGGCTACATTTCGCGCAGCACGGACGAGCCGCCACAGGTCTGGGCCAGTGCCGAGGAGCAGGATCTGTTTTTCCGCGACGTCGACGCTGCGGATTGGGCGATCATGGGCCGACACACGCATGAGGCGGCTGACAAGCCGCATCGGCGTCGCGTCATTTTCTCATCGAAAATAAAGGGTTGGCAAAGGCCTACGCAGCTTTGGCTGGATCCGGATACGGTTGCGCCAGCGGCCTTGCAAGACTTGGTGAAGGACGTTCATCCGCTAGAGAATGGCCTCATCCTGGGCGGCACCCGCGTGCACGACTGGTTTTTGGATCACGGCGCAATCGATCGCGTCCACCTGACCGTGGAGCCGATCAAATTCGGCGCAGGATTGCCGGTTTTCACCGGCAGTGCCGGGGAACTGCCTGAGGACATTTTCCGGTCCCGTGGTTTCCGGCTGGAGCAGCGGGAGAAGTTGAACGAGGACGGGACGGAGTACCTGGTCTTCCTTCACGACAAATAGTCAGGACGTGATAGGTTGTTGGTTGAGAGGTGAAGGGCACCTGACCAAGTCTTCTGGCAGATGACCATTCACCCTCTGGAGTTAGACTTATGACCAAAGCGTTTCTTCTTGCCGCCTTGACTGCAACCAGCCTTGTCCCCTCGGCATCATTTGCGTGGAATGCCTCGAACGGCCTTGTCGTGAATGCCACCGGATCCGGCACATTCACTGTTCCTTATCGCGGCGCCTCGGGCCCACGGGCATTTTGGTGTGCGGCCGGAGACTATGTCGTCCGAGAGCTGAACTTGCCCGGCCGCACCAAGGTCTTTCGCACATCCCCGGTGCCACGGTCGGCAGGTCAGGCCATGTCATTCAGCCTCGACCGCGCTGACAGCGTCGGCAGCACAGGCCTTGCCGTCATTGGATCGCCAAGCGGCATCTCGGCCAGCCATGCGCGCCTTCAGTGCGACAACCGTCAGTTCCGGTACTGATGCGGCTTGCGATCAATACTGATGGTCCGGGGCTGTACGAGTTCACGGACCGTCTGATCCCTCTCGCGGAGGGAAACGGTGTCATGACCGTCTTTGTGCGGCACACGTCCTGTTCGCTGCTTATTCAGGAAAACGCAGATCCCGATGTGACGCGGGATCTGCGTGCCTTCTTTCACCGACTGGTCCCGCCATCAGACGACCCTTCGATGCGCTATCTTCGTCACACGCTGGAAGGCCCGGACGACATGCCGGCCCATATCAAAGCGGCGATGATGCCAGTAAGCCTGACCATCCCGGTAGAAAACGGTCGCTTGATGTTGGGTACGTGGCAGGGTGTCTACCTGTTCGAACACCGCGCGCGGCCACACCGTCGCGAGGTTGTCGTTCGGGTTTTGGGCACCTGACGCTAGTTCTGCGGCATCAGGAAAATCTCCTGCACATTCGCGCGGTCAGGAGCGGTGATGGCATGGATTACGGCGTCTGCAACGTCCTCTGACTGCAACTTTCCCGGAGCCCCGTCATCGAAGAACGGCGTGTCGACCATGCCCGGCGCGATGACGCTGCAGCGTCCGCCCCACTTGCGCATCTCTTCCGCCATGTTGCCCCCATAGCCATGCACGAACCACTTCGTGGCGCCATAGATTGAACCGGGGATATGACGCCGCCCGGCAGCCGAGCCCGTCAGGACCAGCGTGCCTTTGGTCTTCTTCAGTTCGGGCAAGGTTGCGCGGGCAGTGAGGATCAGCCCCATGATGTTCAGGTCAATCATTCCGCGGATATCGCCCAGATCGCCTTCAACTGTGCCCGGTTTATCCAATCCTCGCCCGGCATTTGCAAAGGCCGCGTCAATGCCGCCGAACTGCTCTGTCGTTGCAGCGACGGCCTTGGTCAGTTCGTCCATGTCGGTCACGTTGCCGGGGACGGCGATGGCTGTCTCTCCGATTTCGTCTACAAGCGCTTCAAGCTTGTCAGCGCTTCGCGCCATCAGCGCGACATTCCAGCCCGCCGCGGTCGCGGCGCGCGCGGTAGCAGCGCCGATTCCGCTGGATGCACCTGTTATGAAAAGGGTCTTAGGCATCTGAAATTCCTTTCTTGTTCGTCACACCTATAACCCATTCGCCACAGGTCTGTTCCGCCATGATGTAGGGGGTGCGGGTCGGGCCTACCCAAGACCCTGCGTCTCCCCTATAGTCGATGTGGGACAAGGGCCATGAGGCCCAAGAAGAGGCAGGGAGACAGAGGCGGATGCGCTGCCCGTTTTGCGGAAATATCGACACTCAGGTGAAAGACTCACGGCCCGCGGAAGATCACGTTGCCATCCGGCGGCGTCGGTTCTGCCCAGCCTGCGGAGGCCGTTTCACAACCTACGAGCGCGTTCAGCTACGCGATCTGATCGTCGTCAAGTCCAACGGACGGCGAGAGGATTTTGACCGCGACAAGCTTGAACGCTCTATCCGGATCTCCATGCAGAAGCGTCCGGTCGAACCCGAGCGCATTGATCAGATGATCAGTGGCATCGTCCGACGCCTGGAGAGCATGGGCGAGACCGACATTCCATCGACCACGATTGGTGAAATCGTGATGGAAAGCCTCGCCCGGATCGACACGGTTGCGTATGTCAGATTTGCCAGCGTTTACAAAAACTTCCAGGCTGCGGACGATTTCGAGGATTTTGTGAGCGAGCTTCGCCCGCCCACTGAGATCAAGGAATGAGCGACGCCCAACAGCGCAAGCGCTTCATGCAAATGGCGCTGGCGCTGGGGCGGCGAGGGCAGGGGCTGACCTGGCCTAACCCGGCGGTGGGCTGCGTCATCGTGAACCAAGGACGCGTCGTTGGGCGCGGCTGGACGCAAGCTGGTGGTCGCCCACACGCTGAAGTCGTCGCCTTGGCAGAGGCTGGCGACAAGGCCCGCGGCGCGGATGTCTACGTCACGCTTGAACCTTGCGCCCATCACGGCAAAACGCCGCCCTGCGTGGGTGCATTAATCGAGGCTGGCGTTGGGCAGGTCTTCGTCGCGACGGGTGACCCCGATCCGCGAACCAATGGCAAGGGCATTGCCGCGCTTCGGGACGCCGGCATAGCCGTCACCGAAGACGTCGAAGGCGCGGCGGCGCGCCACGACCACGCGGGATTCATGCATCGTGTTCAAGACGGCCGTCCCTTGGTGACGCTTAAACTGGCCATGACTGTGGACGGGCGCATCGCGACCCCCGCGGGCGAGAGCAAGTGGATCACGGGTGCCGCAGCGCGTCGGAAAGTGCATATGCAGCGCAGCACACATGATGCAGTGCTGGTGGGTGCGGGAACTGTGCGAGCGGATGATCCTTCGCTGACGGTGCGCGACATCGGAGCCC
>CAZMKY010000437.1:0-2278 GCA_964566835.1 uncultured Rhodobacterales bacterium | reverse complement strand
GTCGGTGCCGACTTCGGTTTTGAGGTTCTCACGTTCGATCAGGTCAACGTTGATCCGCGATTTGGCTTTGAGCGTGTTGACCAACCGCCGTTGGTTCTCAAACTGCGCTTTGGTCCATGCCATTTGGATGCGACCGGTTTTCTGGAAATCACAGTCGATGTTTTCGCGGGCAAGCAGGTCTTGCAGCCATTCGAAAGAAGTAGTGGCCTCTTCGAAGATTTGGTCCGCGACGTCCTCCCCAAAGCGAGTTTTGAGGATGTCCCACGAAAACCGAGGTGGAGCGCCGACCATGCCGCCGTTGCGGGATGAGGCTCCGATACCGGGGATGTCGGCGTCGATGACGCAGGTTTTAGCACCGGCATCATGGGCAGCGATGGCGGCGGAAAGACCGGTGTAGCCCGCCCCGATGACAAGCAGGTCGCATGCTTCGGGCAACGCACCGTCGGTTACGCACGGTTTGACAGCGTCCCACCAATAAGGATGGCCAATTTCCGCATCGCCGGTCCAGTCTACCATTTGAGGGCAGTCCTTTTCGCTAAAGCTGAGATTTTGACACAGCTTTCAAGTATCCAATCAAGGCTTCCCTCTGATGGGTCAGCACGTGCACTCGAAAGGTATCTTCGGCCCCATAGCGATAAATGTGAAGACCCAAACCGAAGGCGAGGCGAACAACGCTGCGCGACGGCTGATCGAGGTGGATTTCAGTACCTTGTTGTAGCGTCGACAAGGCTTGTGGGCCGCTGAGGTCGAAGACGTTGTAGCCGTGGGTCATGTCGGAAATGGCGAGGTTTTTGGTGTCGTCCCACCCTTCGGTCAGGTCGGTGTCACCGACGAGCAAAACACGGTCGCGGCGCATGACAACGGCATAGGGATCGGCATCGGTCACCTCGGGCCAGCCGACAAGCGGCGCATCGATTTGTTTCAGGACGTTGCGGCCTGAAATCATCGTCAGTGTCAGGTGTTGGACATGGGATAGGCGCGCGCCGTTGGGCAGGTTGACCACCTCGTCTTTGGTCAGACGGTCCCATTTATGGCTGTCATCACGCATGGAGCCGCCCCCCTTCTGGATCAAAGCGGCAAGGGTCGCAGATGGTTGCCTCACGAACCTCTTCTTTGTGCCAAATCTTGATTGTTTCACCGATCTTGGCGTGCGGCGCTTCGATGATGGCAAGCGCAATGGGGCCGACGTTGGGGCTTTGGTAGCTAGATGTCACATAGCCGAGTGAGCGGCGCGTTGGGGTTTCGGTAAACGCATGTGCGCCGGTTGCGAGCGGTTGATCGCCGTCTGCAACGCTTAGGCCGACCAACACTTTTCGGTCCTCGGCGTTGGCTTTTTCGGTGTGCAAACTGCGGTCACCAATGAAGGCCGCTTTCTTTTTGAGGCGCGGGATGGCGAAGCCCAGATCGTGCGGCATGGTTTCGCCGTCAGTGTCTTTGCCGATGATGATGAAGCCCTTTTCAGCCCGTAAGATCGACATGGCTTCGAGACCGATGGGGCCGACGCCCTGCTCTTTGCCAGCAGCGGCGATGGCGTCCCACAGATTTACGGCGCGGCCAGTGGGGACGGAGATTTCATAACTGAGATCGCCGGAGAAGCTGACGCGGGCGATGCGGAGTGGGATTGTGCCCATTGCACCTTCGCGGAAGGTCATATGGGGAAATGCCTCCGCTGACAGGTCGATTGTTGTGTCGAGATGGGTCAGCACGTCGCGGGCCTTCGGCCCCGTCACTGTGACGGTTGCCCAAGCGGTGGTTTGATCGTGCACGAAAATGCGATCTGGATCATTGCCGTCCTGACGCCAAGCCTCCAAATGCGTACGCACCCCGTCGACGTGGCTGGAGGAACAGGAGACGATAAAGCGGTTCTGATCCACGCGGGTGACGACCCCGTCGTCGTAGACGATACCCCCTTCGGTGAGCATAAAGCCGTAGCGAATGCCGCCCGGTTTCAGCGTTTTGATCGTGTTGTAGTATACAAAATTCAGGAAAGCTTCGGCGTCAGGGCCCATCACCTCGATCTTGCCAAGGGTGGAGCCGTCAAAGATGCCGCCAGTGTCGCGGGCAGCTTTGGCTTCTTTCTGGATCGTTTCGTCACGGTCGCCTTTGCCGTACCACCCGGGGCGCAACCAGCCGCCGTATTCGCAGAGCGCTGCGTCAAGGTCGCGGTGTTTGTCTTCGAGAGGCAGACGTTTGACCGGGCTCCAAAGCTGTTTGGTTTTGGCGCCGTGGTAAATCTCAAGTGGCACTGGCACGAACGGCGGACGGAAGGTTGTGGTGC
>CAZMKY010000436.1:0-20424 GCA_964566835.1 uncultured Rhodobacterales bacterium | reverse complement strand
GGGTCGCTCTCCAAGGAGGTGATCGCGAAATACGAGCTCGACAAGAATGCGGAGCCGCAGAAATACGGGCTTGGCATGAAAGAGATCTGGGAAATCGACCCAGAGAAGCATCGCGAAGGTCAGGTCACGCATACGATGGGTTGGCCTTTGGGCGGCAACGCCGGTGGCGGATCCTTCATTTATCACCTCGACAACAACCAGGTTTACGTGGGCTTCGTCGTTCACCTGAACTACGAAAACCCGCACCTGTTCCCGTACATGGAATTCCAGCGCTTCAAGCACCACCCGATGGTGGCCGAGTTGCTGAAAGGCGGTAAGCGCGTCGCCTATGGTGCGCGTGCGATCAGTGAGGGCGGATATCAATCCATGCCAGAAGCGGCCTTCCCGGGTGGCGCGCTGCTTGGGTGTTCGGTTGGCCTCGTCAACGTTCCCCGCATCAAGGGCAACCATAATGCCATGCTCAGCGGCAAGGCTGCGGCAGAGCATGCCTTTGAGGCGATCCAGGCAGGTCGTTCCGGCGACGTCCTCGACAGCTACTCGGAAGAGCTGAAGACCGGCGTCATCGGCAAGGACCTGAAGCGCGTGCGCAACGTGAAGCCGCTTTGGTCCAAGCGTGGCCTTCTGGCCTCTCTGACGGTTGGCGGGTTTGACATGTGGACAAACAACCTTTTCGGTTTGTCGCTTCTGGGGACGATTGGTCATGGCAAGACGGATGCGGCTGCGACGGGTGAGGCATCCAAGCACAAGCCCATCGACTATCCCAAGCCCGATGGCGTGTTGAGCTTCGATCGTCTGACCAATGTCAGCTTCTCGATGACAAACCACGAGGAAAGCCAGCCTGCGCACCTCAAACTGACGGACGCCAGCGTTCCGGTGGGTATCAATCTGCCAAAGTACGCAGGGCCGTCGGCGCGCTACTGTCCGGCTGGCGTCTACGAGTTTGTCGGCGAAGGCGATGACGTGAAGTTCCAGATCAACTTCCAGAACTGCGTCCATTGCAAGACATGTGACATCAAGGACCCGAGCCAGAACATCACGTGGACCGTCCCGCAAGGTGGTGACGGACCGAACTATCCGAATATGTGATCGACCATGCCCAAGGTCACACCCGAGACCGCGAAACGCGAAAGCGGCGACGGGGTCGACGATCCTTGCGGTGCGTTCGAGGCCTTGCTCATTAGCGACAGCGCCGGACTGACCCAGTTCGGCGCTTTCGTTGAGACGCTGCCCCCTGGATCAGCCTCATCGCTCAAGCACTGGCATGCGGGCGAGGACGAGATGATCTACATGCTGTCCGGTCAGGCTGTCGTGCAGGAAGGCGATGAGAGCTATTCGCTCAATCCTGGTTAGGCCGCCGTGTTCAAGGCGGGCACTCCGGCAGGGCATTGCCTGACCAATACATCCGATCACCCAGTCAGCTACCTTGTCATTGGAACGCGTTCCGCTGGCGATGTTGTGACCTATCCGGATCATGACCGGATTTTGCGGTTTCAACGCGACGAAGACGGCCAGATTTCCCGCGAGTTCACCACACTTGACGGCAAGCCAGCCGAACGACCCGGCCAATCCTGACGTATCCGTGACTGCAACAGGCGCGGCAAAAGCGCCCTGTCGCGTTGCGCCCTGTCTGACACCCCGCTACCTTTTCCTCCGACCCTGATGGAGGACCGCCACGTGATGAGACGTCTGGCCCTGACCGCCTTGCTTGCTGCGACGACGTTCGCAACCCCAATTGCCGCACAGAATGCCGGCAGCTACCTCGCGGGGCGGCAAGCGATCAGTGAAAACGACTATGCCGCCGCTGCGGACTACTACACGCGTGCGTTGGCAAGGGATAACGGCAACATCTCGTTGATGGAGAACGCCATCACGGCTTGGGTCGGCCTCGGTGATCTGGACCGCGCAGTTCCGATTGCGCGCCGTCTTCTTCAGGCCGGCGATGATGGACAACTGGCGGCGCTCGTTCTCTTGGGCGATGCTGCAAAGCGCGAAGACTGGACCCGCATCCTCGAAGATCTGGAAGCTGGGCAAACGGTCGGGCCCCTGTTTGATGGGCTGCTCGAAGCATGGACCTTGGCCGGCGACGGACAGATGGCCGAAGCGCTGGACAAGTTCGATGAAGTGGCCAGCAACGACGGCGTTGCGGCCTTCGGACTCTATCACAAGGCGCTTGCGCTGGGCTCCGTCGGAGATTTCGAAGGCGCAGCCGAGATCTTTTCGGGTGACACTGGAACGACCATCCGGCTGACGCGGCGGGGGGTCGTCGCCTACACGCAAGTGCTTAGCCAGCTTGAACGGAACGAAGACGCGGTCGAACTGATCGACGCTACCTTCGGCAGTTCGCTTGATCCCGCGCTCGGGCAGTTGCGCGCCGATCTCGAAAGCGGTGCATCCGTCCCTTTCACAGCGATTGAAACTGCCGTCGACGGCGTGGCCGAGATCTACTACTCGATTGCGAATGCCTTGGTTGGTGAAGCTCAGCCAAGCTACACGCTGCTCTATGGGCGCCTCGTCGAGGCCCTTAGACCAGAGCATGTCGACGGCCTTCTGCTGACGGCCGAAATTCTCGAAAGCCTAGGACGCTACGACCTTGCGACCGATGTATATGACACGGTTCCAAGAGACGATGCGCTGTTCCATCTGGCTGAACTTGGCCGCGCTGACGCGCTGCGGCAGGCCGGGCGCGTGGATACGGCGATCGAGGTTCTGGAGCAATTGACTGAAAGCCACGGGGATCTGCCGATTGTGCATGTCACGCTTGGCGATACGCTGCGTGGATTAGAGCGCTATGCAGACTCCATCCCGGCATACAATTCAGCTTTGGCCTTGGTTCCAGAGCCGGAGGCGCAGCATTGGATCATCTTCTTTGCACGCGGCATCAGCCACGAGCGCACAGGAAATTGGGAAGCCACTAAGGTCGATTTCCGAAAGGCGTTGGAGTTGAACGTCGATCAGCCGCAAGTGCTGAACTACCTCGGTTACTCCATGCTTGAGAAAGGCGAAGACTTTTCGGAAGCGCTGTCCTTGATTGAGCGCGCCGTCGAGCAGCGCCCTGACAGCGGATACATCACTGACAGCCTCGGCTGGGGGCTTTACCGGCTTGGGCGATATGATGAAGCCGTCGCACCGATGGAGCGAGCGGTCGAACTGATGCCGATCGACCCGATCGTGAACGACCATCTGGGTGACGTCTATTGGGCTGTTGGCCGCGAACGCGAGGCGGAATTCCAGTGGCATCGCGCGCTGAGCTTTATCACGGAAGACACCAATACAGATGATGTCGATCCCGACCGCATCCGCCGCAAGCTGGAGATTGGTCTGGATCGGGTTCTCGAAGAAGAAGGCGCGCCGCCGCTGGCCGTTGCGAATGACGACGGCTGAGGCTTTCGCGCCAGCCAAGGTCAATCTGGCGCTGCACGTCACAGGACAACGAGACGACGGATACCATCTGCTGGACAGCCTCGTGGCGTTTGCCGATGTCGGTGACCATCTCATCGTGGAAGCCGCCGCCGAAACCACTCTCACCATCTACGGACCGTTTGCTGCGGGCCTTTCGACTGACGACAATCTGATTCTGGATGCGGCCCGCCTGATGGGCGTCACGGCCAAGATGACGCTCGAGAAGAACTTGCCAGTTGCGGCCGGGATCGGAGGCGGGTCAGCGGACGCTGCCGCGGCGCTGAAGGCGCTTGCAAAGCTTTCAAACCGCGCCATGCCGGACCGCGCTCAGCAGCTTTCACTTGGGGCGGATGTGCCGGTTTGCGTCCAAGGCGGGCTGCTTCGAATGCAGGGTGTCGGCGAAGACATTCAGGTCCTTGCCAACACGCCCCCGTCCATTCCGATGATATTGGTCAATCCCCGTGTGCAGGTCTCAACGCCAGACGTCTTTGCGGCGCTCGCATCCCGCGAGAATGCCCCCTTGCAGGATCCGATCCCGGAGTGGACAGAAGACACATTCCTGACCTGGCTGTCCCGCCAGCGCAACGATCTTGAGGCCCCTGCGCGCGGTGTCGCGCCGATCATCGGGTCGGTCCTTGAAGCCTTGGCCGCCACTGACGGGGCTGCTGTCGTGCGCATGTCGGGCTCCGGCGCGACTTGCTTCGCGCTCTATCCAGATGAACGTGACGCCGCGCAAGCGTTGGCTTGGCTGCGTGACGCGCATCCCGACTGGTGGAGCCAAGGCAGCCACCTCTGATGGTCTTCTGGCCCAAAATACTCCCGCCGGAGGCGGTCCAAGCGCGTCAGCTGATGCGGTTGATCACATAGTCCGCAAGATCACGCAAATCATCGCGGATCGGATGGTCCGGAGCCGGATCAAGTGCCGCTTTCGCGCGCTGAACCCAATTCAAGGCATCGGTACGAGTTGCTTCCATCGTGCCGTGCTTGGCGATGAGGGCCAGTGCCGTGTCCAGATCACCATCCTCTTGCTGGCCTTTCTCGATCGTGCGGACCCAGAAGGCACGTTCTTCGGCATCGGCTTTGGCAATGGCCTTGATGACCGGCAGCGTCAGCTTGCGTTCCCGGAAATCGTCGCCGACATTCTTGCCCGTTGCGCCCGTGTCGCCACCATAGTCCAGAAGATCGTCAGCAATCTGAAAGGCTATGCCAAGCGCATCACCATAGGCGCGCAGCCCGCGGACAGTTTCTTCATCTGATCCCGCAATCACGCCGCCTACCTCGCAAGCCGAGGCAAAGAGGGCGGCGGTCTTTCCGCGCACCACCTTGATGTAGATGTCTTCCGTCGTCGAAAGGTTGGCCGCTGCCGTCAGTTGCAGCACTTCGCCTTCAGCGATTGTCGCGGCAGCGTCTGAAAGGATGTCCAGAACACGGAGCGACCCGGTTTCGACCATCAGCTTGAATGACCGGGCAAACAGGTAGTCGCCAACCAGAACCGAGGACTTGTTGTCCCAAAGAAGGTTCGCTGTCGGACGCCCGCGACGTTGCTGGCTTTCGTCAACGACATCGTCGTGAAGCAGCGTGGCGGTGTGAATGAATTCGACCGTTGCTGCAAGACGCACGTCATGCTCGCCGTCGTAGCCACAAAGCCGTGCTGTCGCCAACGTCAGAAGCGGCCTCAGCCGTTTGCCGCCAGCTTCGACAAGATGTGCTGTCACCTCTGGGATACGCGGGGCGTTTTCCGAGGCCATCCGATCGCGGATCAACGTGTTGACCGCGCCCATTTTGGACGACAAAGCCTCGGCCAGTCTGTCGTGAGGGCGTCCATCGGACTTTGGGGCGTCAAGGCTCATCACAGGCTCGTCAAGTCGCTCGACAGGGGCGGACCCCCGTAGTTAAGTGCAGTGCGATGAAAGAAATTTTACGGACCAACGACCCGACACTGATCGCCTTTGCCACCGCACTTCTGGATGGCGAGGATATAGACGTCTTTGAGATGGACGTCCACATGAGCGTCCTTGAGGGAAGCATTGGCATATTGCCGCGCCGCCTCATGGTGGCAGACCGCGACAGCTTTCGGGCGAAGGCTGTGCTGAAGGACAATGACATCCCGATCGAGGAATGACGGAAGAGACGAGCTTTGACCGATTTCTCGGCGGTCGGCTGACCGTCGAGCAGCCCCGACAAGGCTATCGTGCCGGGGCTGATCCCGTTTTCCTCGCCGCCGCGACCGATGCCCAAACCGGCCAGCGTGTCCTTGAACTCGGCGCAGGATCAGGCGTCGCGCTTCTCTGCCTGGCATCCCGCGTGCCGGGTTTGGATTTGACGGGTGTCGAGAAAGATTTTCGGGCGGCAGATCGCGCGCGAAAAAACGCAATTGCCAATGGCCATGACTTGCGCGTGATAACAGCGGATCTAACGGAGCTGCCGGTTGCGCTTCGGCAGGAAACGTTCGACCACGTCATCACCAACCCGCCGTTCTTCGACCGCGAGCAAGGATCGCCCTCGGAGGATGCGTCTCGTGAAGCGGGCCGCGGAGAGGATACACCGCTGGAGGTGTGGCTGGACGTCGCCATTCGACGCCTCAGCCCCGGTGGAATACTGACCGCCATCTGGCCCGCCGGTCGACTTCCAGACTTGATTCGTGCGCTTGATCGCCGTGTTGGCGGCGTGGACCTGAAGCCGCTGGCCCCACGCGAAGGGCGAAAGGCAGAGCTTTGTCTCATCCGTGCACGAAAGGGCTCAAAGGCGCCATCGCGCCTTCTAAGTCCCTTGATTCTCCACGACGGCACGCGTCACGAGAGGGACGGCGACAGCTACTCAGCTGCTGCAAAAGCCATCCTGAAGGACGGCAAGCCTCTGGAATGGTCATAATTAACGCTTAGGTAAGTTTAAGGCAGCAAGTCTTAGCCTGTCTTTTGCAGCCGCAGCGTGACTCGACTCACTTTGTGTGCTGCACTGATCTGACATTGAGAGAAGGAGGATACTTTATGAGTCTGAGTTCGCACCTGCAGGAACTCCGCAAGAAACACCAAACACTCTCAGATGCCGTTGAAGATGCGCAGCGCAGTCCTGCCACCGACGACATCGTGATTACCGAGATGAAAAAGCAAAAGCTAAAGCTCAAAGAGGAAATCGAGCGTCTCAGTCACACGCACGCCTGATCAGGTCCGGCGCGGCGGAGACACCATCCGCCGCCCCTTTGAAAGCTCTTCCACGTTCGCGGCGGACGCTTCCAACCAGTTCAGAAATGCCGCGATATGCGGTCTGTTCTCTGCCCCTTCGGCGCAGAGAACGCGATACGTCGCCTCCGTTGACAACGCAGTGTTGAAGGGGGCGACCAATCTGCCATCCTTCAAATCTTTCGCGGCAAGAGATGCGCGGCCCAACACGACGCCGCCACCCGCCAGCGCGACGTCGAGGGCGTGGTCTGCCTGACTGAAGCGCGGTCCGCCTTTTGGCAGAGGTCCGATATCTTCGGCCTCGAACCATGCCTCCCAATCCATCGGGGGATCCAGCCACGCAGTGTCGTCCTGATGAAGCAGGATCGCGTTCTTCAGGCTGTCCGGGGTTGCATATTTCTCTGCCAGCGCCGGTGACATCATGGGCGTCGCCCATTCACGCAGCAGAAGTCGAGAGTGGAAACCGTCATCCGGGCCGAAACCAAATCGAATGGCCACGTCAATGTCGTCGCGGTCCAGATCCAAGAGACGCAGTGTTGCCGCGAAACGGATCTCGATCTCTGGGTGCTCGGTTGCGAATTCGAACATGCGGGGGGCCAGCCATTTCGCAGTAAAGGCCGGTCCGGCCGTCAGACGAATGACCGAGGTGTCGACTTGGCGCAGCGTGGACCGCCAAGCCTGCGTCAGGACCTCAAACGCCTCACGCGCGCCCGGGGCAAGGGCGCTGCCGGCGTCGGTCAGTTCGACCGCGCGGTTCAGCCTGCGGAATACGGGTTGGCCAAGGTGGTCTTCCAGCGACTTGATCTGAAACGACAGCGCGGCAGGCGTGACGTTCAATTCATCGGCTGCTTTTGCAAAAGACATGTGTCTTGCAGCGGCATCGAAGGCGCGGAGCGCTGTCAGAGGGGGGAGTCGATCAACCATATTCAGATAAGTAATACTTAACTGAAGGGTTGGAAAGTCTCGTTTGTCGTCAGGAAATACTGACGCCATATTCGGAACAGTTCAGAAATTCATGTGATGGAGAGAGAAATGTTCTTCGACAACACGACCGACCGCCAGACGCAAGATGCCATCAGCCGGGCTCACAATGAGCGTGGTAAGATTTTGGGAGAGGTCTGGCGTTGGATGACGGGCCGCAACTGAAAGCCGCGGCCCGCAAGGCGAATTAAGCAAGCGGCGGATTAGGCCAGGTACTGACCGCCGTTCGCAGAAAGGGTGGAGCCGGTGATGAAGCCGGCTTCATCAGAGGTCAGGAACGCAACGGCACGTGCGATCTCTTCGGCCTCGCCCAGACGTCCAACCGGAATCTGTGGCAGAATGACTTCATTCATGACCTTGTCGGGAATGGTGCTCATCATTTCGGTGTTGATGTAGCCCGGAGCAACGACGTTGACCGTGATGCCAGCGCGTGCGCCTTCCTGGGCGAGCGCTTTGGTGAAGCCGATGTCTCCAGCCTTTGAGGCTGCGTAGTTGGCCTGTGCGAACTGACCCTTCTGACCATTGATCGAGCTGATCGTCACGATGCGGCCGAATTTGCGCTCGCGCATCCCGCCCCAGACATTGTGCGTCATGTTGAAGACGCCCGTCAGGTTCGTGTCGATCACCTGATGCCACTGCTCTGGCGACATCTTGTGGAACGGAGCGTCGCGTGTGATGCCAGCGTTGTTGACCAGAATGTCGACCGGACCAAGGTCGGCTTCAACCTGTGCGATGCCCGCCTTGCAGGCGTCATAATCGCCAACCGACCACTTGTAGGTCTTGATGCCGGTTTCTTCGGTGAACTTGGCAGCAGCTTCATCATTGCCGCCATAGGTTGCAGCGACCTCGCAGCCGTCTGCCTTCAGTTTCTTCGCAATCGCGGCACCGATGCCGCGTGTGCCGCCAGTTACAAGTGCTACACGAGCCATTCTTGTCTCCTATTGTCATTCTTGTGGGCCGGGCTGTCCGACCAAAATCCTAAAATGTGCAAGGGGTGTTGCCCCTTACACGTTCATTCGCTCAGTCGCGCTCAACACACATGGCAACGCCCATGCCGCCGCCGATGCAGAGCGTCGCAAGGCCCTTCTTGGCGTCACGGCGCTTCATTTCGTGGACGAGCGTGTTGAAGATTCGTGCGCCCGAAGCGCCGATCGGGTGGCCGATGGCGATCGCGCCACCGTTGACGTTCACGATCTCTGGATCCCAGCCCATGTCCTTGTTCACTGCACACGCCTGTGCCGCGAAGGCTTCGTTGGCTTCAACGAGGTCTAGGTCTGATGCGGACCAGCCGGCCTTCTCCAGTGCCTTGCGCGAGGCATGAATCGGACCGACACCCATGATCGAGGGGTCGAGGCCTGCGGTTGCGTAGGATGCGATCCGGGCCAGGGGTTCGATGCCGCGCTTCTCGGCCTCGTCTGCCGACATCAGCAGAACGCCCGCTGCGCCGTCGTTGATGCCCGATGCGTTACCGGCGGTGACCGTGCCACCATCGCGAACGAAGGCAGGGCGCAGCTTTTGCATGTTTTCGATGGTTGCGCCGTGACGGATGTATTCATCTTTGTCGACGACGATGTCGCCTTTGCGCGTCTTGATCGTGAAGGCGATGACTTCGTCGTCGAATTTGCCAGCCTTCTGCGCGGCTTCGGCCTTGTTCTGCGAGGCCAGCGCGAATTCATCCTGCTGGTCGCGGCTGATCTGCCATTGCTGGGCGACGTTTTCGGCGGTTTGGCCCATGTGGTAGCCGTTGAATGCGTCCCAAAGACCGTCCTTGATCATCGTGTCGATGAGTTTCAGATCGCCCATCTTCTGCCCGGCGCGGATGGCTTGGGCGTGGGGGCTCATCGACATGTTTTCCTGACCGCCCGCGGCCACGATGGCGGCGTCACCCAGCATAATGTGCTGTGCACCGAGTGCGATGGCGCGAAGACCCGAACCACAAACCTGGTTGATGCCCCAAGCGGCGCTTTCTTTCGGGAGGCCAGCGTTGATATGTGCCTGACGCGCCGGGTTCTGGCCCTGACCCGCGGTCAACACCTGACCGAGGATGGTTTCGCTGACGTCGTCCTTTGCGACACCTGCGCGCTCCACCAGTGCCTCCAGCACAGCGGCACCCAAATCGTGGGCGGGGGTATTGGCAAAAGATCCGTTGAAGCTGCCAACCGCGGTTCTTGCGGCAGAGGCGATGACGACGTTGGTCATGGGAGACTCCCTTCTAGTCGTTTCCGTAAGGCAACGACGACCGAAAGGCAGGCAGCCCCCGGTCGCTCGGCGCCGGTTGAGGGCTGTCTAGGGAGACTCTCGCTGCAGCGCAACGGACACGGTGTCGCCCCCGCTATGCGTCGTTTGCATGGCTCGGCGTGGTCTTGCGCAAGCCCAGCCCCACCGCCAGAGTTCGACAGGATTCAAATGCTCGCGTGATGAGGGCCAAAGATGAGCGAGATCAAAAGGCTGAGCCGACGCACCACCTACGAGAACCGGTGGATGAAAGTGCACGAGGATACCGTTCGCTTCCCGAATGGGGCAGACGGCATCTATGGTGTCGTCGACAAGGAAGACTTCGTTTTGGTCATCCCGCGACATGATGACGGACGGTTTCAGCTGGTTCAGCAGTATCGCTATCCGGTGTCGGGCCGGTATTGGGAGTTTCCGCAGGGGTCTTGGGAGCTGAAACCGGGAACGGATCCAGAGCAAGTGGCCTTGGGCGAGTTGGAGGAGGAGACAGGGCTTCGCGCTGGCCGCGTCCGCAAGCTTGGCCACCTTTTCGTGGCTTGCGGGTTTTCCAATCAGGGGTTTAACGTCTTTCTCGCCGAACAGTTGCATCCGGGTACTCTGGCGCGAGATCCCGAAGAGCAGGATATGCAGACCGCAGAGTTCACACGGGACGAGATCACTGGCCTGATTGCTTCGGGTCAGATCAAGGACTCACCTACGATCGCTGCGTTGGGATTGCTGGCGATGTCCACGTTGGACTGACGTTGTCGCGGTGCGACGATCAGGACCCTGCTTCAAGCAGTGAAGTGATAATGGCCTTGGCGCTTTCGCTGTTCCACTCGGCATCCCCGCGCATCCGCGCGATTTCTTCCCCGGCGGGGTTCAAAATAACTGTCACGGGCAGACCAAGAACGGCCATGTCGCGGGCCATCGCCGACTTCGGGTCGGTGTGCAGGGGCAGGGTCGTCACGCCCACTTCGTCGAAGAATTTCTTCATGCCCTGCGGACTGTTTCGCCCGGTCGCGATGGTCACGACCTCAAAGGTGTCGCCGCCAAACTCCGTCTGAAGTTCGTCGAGCATCGGCATTTCTTTTCGGCAAGGCGCGCACCATGTCGCCCAGAAGTTCAAAAGCACATACTTGCCCTCGTAGGCGCCCAGAGTCATTTCGCTGCCGTCTTCGCCAGTGAAGGCCACTTCGGTTGACGGTTGCGGGTCTGCGAAGATCAATTTCTTCATCGTGCCTTCGCGCAGCGCCTCCAGCGCGGCAGTATCGGCTGCAACTGCGCCATTTGCGGTGGCGAGAGCGAGCGTGTAGAGGACGGCAGAAATCAAACGACGCATTATTTCCTCCGAAGAGAGACCGATGACAGACAACGCGAACCAGATGTGGGGCGGCCGTTTCGCCGCCGGACCCGATGCCATCATGGAGGCGATCAATGCCTCAATTGGCTTCGACCAGCGACTTGCCCGGCAGGACATCGAAGGTTCGCGCGCTCATGCCGCGATGTTGGCAGCACAAGGTATCCTGACTGATAGTGATGCCGACGCGATCCGGGAAGGTCTGCTCACGGTGTTGTCAGAAATCGAGGGCGGAGATTTCAAGTTTTCGACGGCGCTGGAAGATATTCACATGAATGTCGAAGCCCGACTGAAGGAGATCATCGGAGAGCCCGCCGGGCGTTTGCACACGGGGCGCAGCCGGAATGACCAAATTGCGACGGACTTCCGCCTCTGGGTCCGCGACCAATGCGACGCGGCCATTGCCGGCATTGCGGCCTTGCAGAAGGCGCTTTTGACCCAAGCGGAAATGGGCGCGGATTGGGTCATGCCGGGTTTCACCCATTTGCAGACGGCGCAGCCGGTCACGTGGGGCCACCACATGATGGCATATGTCGAGATGCTTGGCCGCGACGCCAGCCGATTTGCAGATGCGCGGGCTCGGATGAATGAAAGTCCTCTGGGCGCGGCTGCATTGGCTGGCACGTCCTTCCCGATTGATCGGCACATGACAGCCAAGGCGCTTGGCTTCGATCGGCCGGCGGCGAATTCGCTCGATGCTGTCGCTGACCGCGACTTTGCGCTGGAATTCCTTGCCGCTGCTTCGATCACGGCGATGCATCTCAGCCGTTTCGCTGAAGAGCTTGTCATCTGGTCGTCAGCCCAGTTCCGCTTTGTTGCTATGTCGGATCGGTTCTCGACCGGGTCGTCCATCATGCCGCAGAAGAAGAACCCTGACGCGGCAGAACTTGTGCGCGCCAAGATTGGCAGGATCGTTGGCGCGACCGTCGGCTTGTTTACAGTCATGAAGGGGCTACCGCTGACCTATTCGAAGGACATGCAGGAAGACAAAGAACAGGTCTTTGATGCGGCTGATAACCTGATGCTGGCGCTTGCCGCTATGGAAGGCATGGTCGGCGACATGTCTGGTCAGCCAGAGAACTTGCGCGCCGCCGCGGCGTCCGGCTTTTCGACAGCGACCGACCTTGCTGACTGGCTGGTGCGGGAGGCCGGGATGCCTTTCCGTGACGCCCACCATGTCACCGGACGATTGGTCGGTCTTGCCGAAGAGAAGGGGTGTGACCTGCCGGATCTGAGCCTCGACGACATGAAGGCCGTTAGCGATCAGATCACCGAAGGCGTCTTTGACGTGCTGACGGTCGAAGCCTCGGTTGCCAGCAGAACGTCTTATGGCGGAACGTCGCCCATTCGGGTGCGCGAGCAGATTGCCGCTTGGACCAAGCGATTGGGCGCCTAGGTTGATAGGTTAGGGCGCGGTGACCTGCCGTGCGCTTTCTTGTAGCTTCGAGAAGTGAGAGGGGTGCGATGCGTTTTCTGGCTTTGGCTTCAGTTCTCTTTCTGATGGCCTGCGAAGATCCGCGTCTGAACATTGGTGCGTCCATTGGCACCGATGGCATTCGCGTCTCACCTTCCGTTTCGGCGCGCAGCGGCAATGCAACTATTTCGGTGAGACCATGACCCGTATCCTCATTCTGTCTTTCGTCGGCCTTGCGCTTCTCAGCGCCTGTGGTGCGGATGGCGCACCAGAGTCCAAACGCGACCCCGGCGTAACGGTTGGCGGCGACGCCTATATTGGCATCAAGGGCTGAACTTGATGCGCTGGGTGTTTCTTCTGTTGGCGATTTGGGGTGCGATCCATCCCATGTATCACTTTGTTGCGTTTTTTCAGGCCAATGGCTGGTCGCTCTCTGCACTGATCGACAGTTGGTATGTGAACCGCGGAACAGAAGGGTTGGTCTGGGATCTGACGATCGCCGCAATTGCTTTGACGATCTGGGTTATCTGGGACGCCTTCAAGTCACGCGACTGGCTGCGGTTGATCGCGATCCCGGCGACGTTTTGCATCGGCGTGAGTTGCGGCCTGCCGCTCTACATCTATCTGACGCTTCGCCGCGGCTAATGCGTCATCTGGCCTAACCTACTCTGGCGATTGCAAGATGCGCCCGATCTGGTATCAGGCGGCGCTGACGTTTGGAGGCGGGATGGACCACTTTCTGTACAAGAACGGCGAACTTCACGCCGAAGACGTGCCACTGAGTGCGATTGCTGCCTCTGTCGGCACGCCAGCTTACGTCTATTCCAGCGCCACGTTCACGCGCCATGTCGAGGTGTTGCAAGACGCTTTGTCGGGAATGGATCACTTGATCTGCTACGCCATGAAAGCGAATTCCAACCAAGCCATTCTGCGCTTGATGGCGTCGCTTGGGACCGGCGTGGACGTTGTGTCGGGCGGTGAATATGCACGCGCGAAGGCTGCAGGTTTCTCGGGTGATCGCATCGTCTTCTCCGGCGTCGGGAAGACACGCGCGGAGATGGAGCAAGCCATTGCCGGGGGCATTCGCCAGTTCAACTTGGAAAGTGAACCAGAGATGCTGGTCCTCTCCGACGTGGCAAGCGCGATGGGGGCAACGGTCCCTGTGACCGTGCGGGTCAATCCAGATGTCGATGCAAGAACCCACGAGAAAATCGCGACCGGGAAAGCCGAGAACAAGTTCGGTATTCCGATTGAGCGTGCACGCGATGTCTATGCTCAAATCGCGTCTTTGCCGGGTCTGCAGGCCATTGGTATCGATGTGCATATCGGCAGTCAGTTGACTGAACTGGAGCCCTACGAGCTGGCCTATCGCAAGGTGGCGGAATTGACGGAGCTTTTGCGCGCAGAGGGGCACAAGATCTCGCGCCTCGATCTGGGCGGCGGCCTTGGCATCCCTTATGAGCGCACCAATGAGGCGCCACCGCTGCCAAGCGACTATGGTGCTTTGGTCAAGCGAACCGTTGGCCATCTGGGCTGCGAGATCGAGATTGAGCCCGGCCGGCTGATCGCTGGCAATGCCGGTGTCCTGCTGAGCGAAGTCATCTACGTGAAGTCAGGTGAAGATCGTGAGTTTCTGATCCTTGATGCTGCAATGAACGACCTGATCCGTCCGGCGATGTATTCCGCCTGGCACGAAATCGAACCGGTCAAGCAGCCAGCGCCCGGCGTCGATCAACGACCCTTCGACATTGTAGGGCCGGTTTGCGAATCGGGAGATACCTTCGCGCGGGCACGCAGCATGGCGCCAGTGTCCGCAGGCGATCTGGTTTGTTTTCGTTCTGCTGGCGCTTATGGCGCCGTTATGTCGTCGGAATACAATTCTCGACCCCTGATTCCGGAAGTTCTGGTGCACGGGGATCAATTCGCCGTCATCCGTCCGCGGCCGACCTTTGACGACATGATAAATCGAGATACCATCCCTTCATGGCTGGAAGACGCGGTATAGTCCGCGACTGGCCCTGACCGTTGGGCGTATGACCGAGCAGACTTCGCTTCCGGACGAGACGGCGAAAGAGTTGGCGTGGCCGCTTAGGCTGACACGTGCCGGTATGACGGCCGAAGCCGCGGTTCGCGCGTTCTGGCCACTCTGGTCGGTTCTGTTGGTCTGTCTTGCGGCGCTCATGCTTGGCTTGCACGAAACACTGCCATTGGAGCTGGTGTGGACCCTTGGTGTGCTTGTCGTGCTGGGGTTTGGCTGGGCCGTCTGGAAAGGCTTTTCAGGGTTCCGCATGCCGTCCCAGTCCGAGGCGTTGGATCGCCTTGACGCGACTTTGCCCGGGCGTCCTTTGGCTGCGCTTTCAGACACGCAAGCCATCGGCAGCGGCGACCCTGCATCCGAAGCCGTCTGGGCCGCGCATGTTGCGCGGATGCGCAGCCGTGCCGAGGGCGCAACGGCGCCTGAGCCTGATCTGAAGCTTTCGAGCCGCGACCGCTATGGTCTACGCTATGTGGCTTTGTTGGCCTTCACAGTGGCATTGTTGTTTGGGTCTTTCCTGCGTGTTGCAAGCGTGGCCGACATGGCCCCGGGTGCGGGCACCACGCCGCTCGTGACCGGACCGGCTTGGGAAGGCTGGGTTGAGCCGCCGCTCTATACAGGTCAGCCGACGCTTTACCTCAACGATATTACCCGCGCGGGATTCGATGTTCCGCAGGACAGCCGCGTCACGATCCGGTTCTATGGCCAAGTGGGCGAGCTGACGCTGAGTGAGACGGTTTCCGGGCGCACTGAGAACATTCCTCCGGCCACTGAACCCACGCAGACGTTTAATGTAGAGCAAGCGGGCGACATCGAAATCGGCGGTCCTGGTGGACGGTCGTGGTCAATCAATGTGACGCCGGATGAACCGCCAACAGTGGAATTCGATGGTCCAATCAGCCGCGGCGAACAAGGGCGCATGGAAGCGCCTTTCGTAGCGCTTGACGATTACGGCGTCGACGGCGGCACGGTTTTGATCGCCTTGGATCTGGGCAGCGTTGATCGACGGTACGGCCTGACCCGCGCGCCAGAGCCACGCCCGGAGATCGAGTTGGATCTGCCGCTGCCGATCAGTGGCGACCGGGCAGATTTTGCTGAGACGATCATCGAAGATCTCTCCCAACACCCTTACGCCAACTTGCCGGTGACGGTCCGCCTTCAGGCCGAGGACGCACTTGGTCAGGTTGGCGAGAGCGAGACACTGCAAGCCATTTTGCCGGGTCGTCGCTTCTTCGATCCACTGGCCAAAGCCGTGATCGAGCAGCGACGGGATATTCTTTGGAACCGGGATAATATGCACAGCACGACACAGGTGCTGCGTGCCGTGTCCTACAATCCGGACGAAATCTTCTATTCTGCGACGGTCTATCTTCGGCTGCGCCATGCCATTCGTCAGATGGAGACACGTGTCTCTCTTGGCGCGCTGGACGATGAATTCTTGGATGAAATGGCCGACGTGCTTTGGGGCATCGCCGTGGAATTGGAAGAGGGCGATCTGTCGTCAGCACTCGAGCGCCTGCGCCGCGCGCAGGACCGCTTGGCCGAAGCGATTGAGAACGGCGCTTCCGAAGACGAGATCGCCGAGTTGATGCAAGAGCTGCGCGACGCGATGCAGGACTATATGCGTCAGCTGGCAGAACAATCTCAACAGCAGCAGGGCAACCAACAAGCGCAGAACAATCAGGGCCAGCAGCAGGAAATGACCAGTCAGGACCTGGAAGATATGCTGCAGCGTCTGCAAGAGCTGATGGAGCAGGGGCGTATGGCCGAAGCGCAAGAACTTCTGGATCAGTTGCGCCAGATGATGGAGAACATGCAGGTCGCCGAAGGCCAGCAAGGCCAAGGTGGCCAAGGTCAGGGCGAGCAGGCGATGGAAGGGCTTGCCGAGACACTGAGAGAGCAGCAGGGTCTGTCAGACGAGGCCTTCCGTGATCTTCAGGAACAAGCAAACCCCAATGCACAGCAGGGCAACAGCCAAGGCAATGTCGGTCGCGACGGCGATCTGGGCCGAGGACAGCAGCACGGGCAAAGTGGTCAGGGCCAAAGCGGTGACCAGCAGGGCCAAGAAGGCCAGCCAGGTCAGCCGAATGGGCAGCAAGGGCAAGACCCCGGCGGCAGTCTGGCTGACCGGCAGCAAGCGCTTCGTCAGGAATTGCAACGCCAGCAGAACAGCCTGCCCGGTGCCGGCACACCCGAAGGGGATGCCGCGCGAGAGGCTTTGGGACGCGCCGGTGAAGCGATGGATGACGCAGAGGAGAGTCTGCGCAACGAAGACTTTGCAGGTGCGCTGGACGATCAGTCTCGCGCCATTGATGAGCTTCGCGAGGGTATGCAGAACCTGGCCGATCAAATGGCTCAGGAACAGCAACAAGGTCAGGGCAATGCCCAAGATCAGCAGCAGGCCGGCCGAAACGGTCCCGGTGGCGAACGCGACCCGCTGGATCGTCCGACTGGCCCATTCGATCCGGAAAGCCGCAATCGGGGTTTCGTGCCCGATGGCGACGAACTGACCGGACGCGCACAAGAATTGATGGACGAAATCCGCCGCCGTTCGATCGAGCAAGGCCGTCCCGGCGAAGAGCTTGATTATCTGAAGCGTCTGCTGGACCGGTTCTAGGGACCGTTTGCCTCAGCCGCCGATGGCGTCACGCAATGCATTCGCCGCATCCAAATACGCCACGAAGAAGCCTTCTGTGGCCGGCACAGCGCTGGCGATAGACGGGCCGAAAACGTAAAGGATCAAAAGGACAAGTGCGATGCCGATCGTGGTCGCAAAGCCGGCGCGGAACGATCCGGGTGCGGCGACGTCGGCCCCCGGCGCAAGGCTTGAGTTGATATCTTCGATATCTGGCAGCAGATCGCTTTTGGTGCGGGAATAGGCGGCCTTCTCGTCCAGCTCGGCGGCACGTTTCTCGATTTCTTCCGCATCTTCGATCCGGGAAACACGCGCTCGCCATGCCCGGCTTGGGCTTTCGTCTTCTGCCGCTTCGTCCAGCGCAGCTTCGGCTTGCGTCTCGATTGGTGCGGGTTCGCCACGCCGAACAGCCAACTCTCGGTCAGCTTCTTCCCTGAGGATTTCCAGCGCCGAAGGATCGACGCGGCGCCGGGCGGGCAAGCCATCTGATACGTCGTCAGAAGAACCGGGCGTGCTTTCCTGCCACGCGGCCTCGGCCGGCGCTTCGGCGGTAGGTTCGTCGGGCTCGACCGTGTCTTCTGGCGCGGTTTCTTCCGTGATCTCGTCATCGAGGTCTGGTTCAGTCGCGTCCCAGTCAAGATCTGTGGCCAATGGGGCGGGGGCCGCCTTCTTGGTTTCAAACCACGTGTTGCCGCAGTTGGAGCACTGAACGTCGCGCCCTTCGTCAGGGATCAGCGTCGCATCGATTTCATACTGTGCACTACAGTTGGGGCACGTAATTCTCATCGCTATCGTCCTGCCCGGCGCGGTGTCCGCGCTCACCTCAATTGGACGTGTTCTAGCAGTTTCTCTGACCATTACAAAGCGGCGTCGTTGAACCTTGCGCGCGTCTGAGGCAAAAGCGTCGCGTTCTGAAAGGTGGATCGCACATGGCCTTACATTGGATCAGAGGACTGGTCTTTACCGTCGTCATCTACACGCTGATGGCCGTATATGCCGTCGCCTTCGCGCCCTTCGCGATTTACGATCGGGCCTACGCTTTTGCAGCGTGTCGGTTCTATTGCCGATCCGTCAGATGGTTGGCGCGCTGGATGGTTGGCATTGAGACCGAAGTCCGTGGCACGCCGCCGACGGACGAAGTCATGATCGCGGCCAAACACCAGTCTTTCTTGGATATCATGCTGATCTTCGGCGCCATTCCGCGCGGGAAGTTCATCATGAAGAAAGAACTGACCTACACGCCGTTCATTGGCCAGTATGCATTGCGGCTGGGGTGCGTTCCCGTCGACCGCGGCAAGCGCGGCGCGGCGATTGCCAAGATGTTGGACGACGTCAAGAAGGATGCCGACGCGGCTGGGCAGCTGATCATCTATCCGCAGGGGACACGCGTTCCACCGGGCGAATCGAAGCCTTATAAGGCGGGCACGGGTGCACTTTATCGCCAGCTTGGGCAAACCTGCGTGCCGGTGGCCACGAATGTAGGCCATTTCTGGCCGCGCCGCGGGATCATCAAGCGGCCTGGTCTTGCGATTGTCGAGTTCTTGGAGCCAATCGAGCCGGGTCTCGAAGTCGCAGAGTTCATGGCGCTTCTGGAAGAGCGGGTGGAGACCGCATCGGATCGACTTACGTCCGAGACAACGGGCAACTAGACCGGAGACGGCGGCATGAGCACCGCGAAGCCTCGCCTTACACGCCACGCCAAGCGTCTGTTCGAACTCAGGCTGGAACGCAGCCGGCGCGACTTGTTCGATATGCTGGAAGCCCTCTATGGCCGCCATCCGGACTATGCACGTTTTCGGGGGCGCCTGGAGGCGGCGATGAAGTCGGCTTGGGTGGCGCGACCCGAAGATCTGAAATGGCTCGATATGGCCCGTGATCTGGAGCCTGATTGGTTTCAGCGCCCGGATCGCGTTGGCTATGTCTTCTACATTGACCTCTTTGCGGGCGATCTCGACGGGGTGCGGGGCAAGCTCGACTACCTCGAGAGCCTTGGGGTCACTTATGTGCACCTTATGCCCTGCCTCAAACCGCGCGACGGCGACAACGATGGCGGCTATTCCGTCATGGACTACCGCGCGATCAACCCACGGCTTGGCTCAATGGACGCGTTCGAAGCGCTGGCCTGCGATCTTCGAGCCAGAGGCATGTCGCTTTGCATTGATCTGGTTTTGAACCATACGGCGAAAGAGCATGCGTGGGCCGATGCCGCACGCGCCGGGGACGCAAAGTATCTCGACTACTATCTGACCTTTGAGGATCGCACGCGTCCGGACGCCTATGAAGAGACGCTGTTGGAAATCTTCCCCGACACCGCGCCGGGCAACTTCACTTGGCAACCCGAGATGGAGCGGTGGGTTTGGACCACGTTCAACACCCATCAATGGGATCTGAACTGGGCCAATCCTGAGGTGTTCCTCGAAATCGCGGAGGTCATGTTCTTCCTTGCCAACAAGGGCGTGGACATCCTGCGCTTGGACGCGGTGGCCTTCATGTGGAAGCGGATGGGCACCAAATGCCAGTCCGAACCGGAAGTTCACATGATCCTGCAAGCGCTCCGGGCCGTTTGTCGTATTGTTTGCCCTGCGGTTTTGCACCTTGAAGAGGCCATCGTCGCCCCGGCGGAAATGCTGCCCTACCTTGGGCGCGGCGTGCATGACGGCAAAGAGGGCAACCTTGCCTACCACAACAGCCTGATGGTTCAGTTCTGGTCTGCGCTGGCGTCGCGCGACACGGGCATGATGCGTCACGTGTTGGCGACGCATTTCCCGGCGGTGCTGCGGAATGCAACCTATGCCACCTATATTCGATGTCACGATGACATTGGTTGGGCGATCACGCCCGAGGATGCCGCCGCAGTCGGTGCGGATGGCGCTATGCATCGCAAGTTCCTGTCTGAATTCTATACCGGTGCGTTTGAAGGCAGCTTCGCCAAGGGCGCGCTATTTGGTGTTAACGAAGAGACGGGCGACAGCCGGATCTCGGGCAGCTTTGCCTCTTTGGCAGGGCTTGAAACCGCACTAGAGGCGGACGATTCATCGCGGACGCAAAATGCCGTTGACCGCATACTTTTGGGCCACGCACTGATCGCGGGCTTTGGGGGCATCCCTCTGATCTATATGGGCGATGAGTTGGGGCTTCTGAACGACTGGTCTTACCTCTCTGACCCCGACAAGGCTGCGGACAGCCGTTGGGTCCACAGGCCGACGATGG
>CAZMKY010000435.1:0-4799 GCA_964566835.1 uncultured Rhodobacterales bacterium | reverse complement strand
TCCTTTGAGAAGTATAAGGCGTCGCGGGATTGGCCGAATACGGCCGTTGTCGCGCCGACGCGTCCCGCCGCGCGATCCGCTTGCAAACTGGCCAGATGCTCTGGTTCCGTTGCAAGCACCGGTGTGGCCATGACGACCTCGGGCGCGGCCGTCATCTCTGCGATCAATGCGTCGACGAAATGGGGCGGTGTCAACGGTGCGTCGCCCTGCAAATTCACCACCAAATCAGGTTCTTCCGACAACAGACCAACCGCCTCTGCGCAACGTTCTGTGCCGTTTCTGGCCTCGGACGATGTCATCAGAACATCTGCGCCAAATACCTGTGCGGCCTCTGCAATCCGGTCGTCATCTGTGAGGACATAGACCCCGGACACACCATTAACCGAGCGTGCGGCGTCCCAGCTTCTGCGGATGAGCGACTTCTTCTGACCACTCGCGCCCGTCAATTCTGCCAATGGTTTGCCCGGAAATCTCGTGGAGGCAAAACGGGCCGGAATGAAGATAACTGTGTTCACGTTGCAAATCCTCTGATTGCCCGACGGTTTAGGCGATCAGCGGCGCGAGGGGAAGCGATTGAGATCAGGCGTCGCGGCCTTGTGGATCCAGAAGTTTGCGCAAGATACCGGCCTGGCTGATCTGGCCTTTCGGGGCTTCCGCCGTGCCTATGCCAAGCGGTTGATCGGATTGCGTGATGGCTTCCATGACATCCGACAGTGCTGCGTCCGGCGCGACCCAGCCGGCCGGCGTTCCGGCCATCGGTTCAGCCACATCGACCGCGGTCAAGACACCCAATGGGTTCATGTGCGCCACGAAGTCGGCCACGTAGTCATTTGCCGGCCGCGCGATGATTTCCTGTGGCGTACCGCATTGCACGATCCGCCCGCCTTCCATGATCGCAATCCGATTGCCGATCTTGAACGCTTCATCAAGGTCGTGGCTGACGAAGATGATTGTTCGGCCGAGCCGCGCCTGAAGCTCCAGCAACTCGTCCTGAAGCCGTGCACGAATGAGTGGATCGAGCGCTGAAAACGGCTCGTCCATCAAAAGGATCGGCGCTTCGGTGGCGAACGCCCGCGCAAGCCCCACACGCTGTTGCATACCGCCGGAGAGCTCTCCGACTTTGCGTTCGGCCCAGTCTGACAGCCCCACAAGCTCCAACTGTTCCTTTGCCTTTGCGTCGCGTTCGGCCTTGCTCATCCCGGCCAATTCCAACCCGAACACCACATTCTCGGACACGGTGCGCCACGGAAGTAGACCGAATTGCTGGAAAACCATCGACACGCATTCGCGGCGCAACTGGCGCATGTTGCGTCCCGAGGCCCCCGGCAAGGTGCAGGACCAATCGCCATCATGGACTGTCACACTCCCCCGGACGACAGGGTTCAACCCGTTGACCGCGCGTAGCAACGTCGATTTGCCAGACCCGGAAAGGCCCATAAGCACAAGAATTTCGCCTTCAGCCACGTCGAGCGAACAGTTGTGCACACCAAGGACCTGCCCTGTGGCAGACTGGATTTCAGCCCTGCTCTGCCCTTCGTCCATCAAGGGCAGCGCCTTTTCGGGTTCAGCGCCGAAGACGATTGATACGTTGTCAAAAACCACAGCGCTCATTTCTTTGCTCCCGCCCGCAGCATCCGGTCCAGCATGATCGCGACGACGACGATCACGAAGCCCGATTCAAAACCAAGCTTGGTGTTCACCTGGTTCAGCGCCCTGACGACCGGAACGCCCAAACCGTCCGCGCCGACCAGTGCAGCGATAACAACCATCGAAAGCGACAACATGATGGTCTGGTTCAATCCCGCCATGATCTGAGGGAAAGCCGAGGGAAGCTCGACCTTCCAAAGCACCTGTCTGGGCGTTGCCCCAAAGGCCTGCGCGGCCTCCAACAGAGGCGCAGGCGTGGCTGATACGCCAAGATATGTCAGACGGATGGGCGCGGGCAGAACGAAGACGACAGTGGCAATAAGGCCGGGCACCATGCCGATCCCGAAAAATACAATCGCTGGAATAAGATAGACGAATGTGGGCAGCGTCTGCATCAGGTCGAGAATAGGCTGCATAAATTGATAAAGCCGTGGCCTGTGAGCGGCCGCGATGCCGATCGGCACGCCAAGCCCCATACACACGACACAGGCCGACAACACCAGCGTCAGGCTTTCTGTCGTTTCTTCCCAATAGCCTTGGTTGATAATGAACAAGAAACCCAAGGCCACCAAAACGCAGGTTTGCCAACGGCGTTGCAGAAGCCACGTCAAACCGACGAAGAATGCGATCACGAGGAGTTCCGGCGGCTCTTGCAGGACCCAAAGGATGGCGTCGATCAAGCCTTCAAGTGCGATCGCCAGACTGTCGAAGAACCAAGCGCCGTTGATCTGAAGCCAGTCGAAGATGTCGGCAGCGACTTGCCCCACCGGGATCTTGTTATCTTCCAACCATTCCACAGAGCGTCCCCCTTCGTCTTTCCCTTGGCTGCAGCCTTCCTCTAATCCGTTCGATCTACAAGGGTATTTTCGAAACTTGGCTGACACGCCTGTGCAGGTTTGCGACAGACACGGATGCGTGAACGAAAGTGAAAGCCCCTTGATCGCACTCGGGTGCAATATGCAGCTGACCAAAGAAAGAAGGGAGGTCGACCTCATGAGGAACTCAATTCGGCTCGGGCTTGCGGCCCTGCTTGTAAGCGGAGCAATGACGACATCTGCGTCAGCCGAGGATTGCACGGCGGAGGGCGACCCCTTCGACCTGACCGAGGATCAGGTCGTTGCGCTTTATGATTGCATCAAGGCCAAGATGGCCGAGCAGTATTCCAGCCAAGGCGACGCCGTCGGCGGAGAATTCAGAGATTGGGCCGCAACCGCAACGCGCCCCGCCGTGGCCGGACCGCACGGGAACCGTTTCCTGAACACTTTTGCGAATGACATCGCGGCGGAACAGTATCTGAAGTTCGAGGAAGAAGACTTCACGATGCCGGTCGGATCAGTTCTGGCGAAAGAAAGCTTTGCGCTGAAGAACGGCAAGGCACGGGTCGGCCCGCTCTTCATTATGACGAAGCTGGCCGAAGGCGAAGCTCCGGACGCTCAAGACTGGCGCTATGACGCACTCCAACCGAATGGCAAAGTCATGAAGATCAAGCAAAGCTTCTGCGCAGATTGCCATCTTGGCTGGGACTACCGCGATAGCCTGGCCTATCCGTTGGAAGAGGTTCGCCTCGGAAACTGAGGGCTGACGCGCCTTAGAATAAAACTGGGGCGGCCAATTGAGGCCGCCCCTTTTCGTTCATGCCTTCTGGCTCCGATGGATCAGAGCGCGCCTTTGACAGCGGCCATTGCATCGCCACCATCCTTGGTCGTGACACCGTCCAGCCAACCGTCAAGAACACCGGCATTGTTGGCCAGCCAAGCACGGGCCGCGTCATCCGGATCTTCACCGTCGTTCAGGATCGCACCCATGATCTCGTTTTCCATGGCCAGCGAGAATTCCAGATTTTCCAGAAGCTTACCAACGTTGGGGCATTCACCGACATAGCCAGAACGCGTATTCGTGAAGACCGTCGCACCGCCCAGGTTCGGACCGAAGAAGTCGTCGCCCCCTTCAAGATAGCTCATCTCGAAGTTTGCGTTCATCGGATGCGGCTCCCAGCCGAGGAAGACAATTGGCTCCCCCCGACGCGACAGACGATCAACTTGCGCCAGCATGCCCTGTTCCGAGCTTTCGACAACTTCGAAATCGGACAGGCCAAAGGCGTTGTCGTCGATCATCGACTGGATCAAACGGTTACCGTCGTTGCCGGGTTCGATGCCGTAGATCTTGCCGTCCAATGCGTCAGCTTTACCGGCAATGTCCGCGAAGGTCGCGATGCCCATGTCGGCTGCGGCCTTGTTCACGGCCAGCGTGTACTTTGCGCCTTCAAGGTTGGCGCGCACCGTGTCGACCGTTCCGGCTTCGCGGTAAGGCGCAATGTCCCCTTCCATTGTCGGCATCCAGTTGCCGAGGAAGATGTCGATGTCGCCAGCGGCCATCGAGGTGTAGGTCACCGGAACGCTCAGAACCTTGATGTCGGTTTCATAACCCAGCGCTTCGAGCACGACAGTGGTCGCCGCGGTTGTCGCGGTGATGTCCGTCCAACCCACATCCGAGAAGGTGACACTGTCGCAAGCAGCGAAAGCGGGTCCGGCGGCGACGATGGCCAGCGCGGAAAGTGTTGTTTTCAAGCGCATTGACGCACTCCCTGTTTTGTTGATTGACGAGTTAATTAAAAACCCGATAGCCCAGTAAGGCAAGTGAGGGAATAAGATCATGCCCAAAGTGGGAATGGAACCGATAAGACGCGCAGCGCTCATCGATGCGACGATCACCGAAATCGGCCATGCCGGTTCGCTCGACATTACCGTCGGTCAGATTGCGAAACGCGCTGGCGTGTCCAGTGGATTGGCGCACCATTATTTCGGTGGCAAAGACGATCTGCTTCTGGCCGCCATGCGCCACGTGCTGCACGTCTATGGCCATGAAGTTTTGACGCGGCTCCGTGGGCAGACGACACCCCTCGAGCGGGCCCGCGCCATCGTCGAAGGCGCCTTCGCGCCCTCGAACTTTGCGCACCGGACGATTGCCGCCTGGATGAACTTCTATGTCCTTGCACTTTCATCGTCCGAAGCTCGCAGGCTCCACCGGATCTACAGCAAGCGATTGAGAGGTAACCTGATTGATGCCCTTCGCCCTGCTTTGGGCGCGGACGCATCAGACACGGCCGAGCGCATCGCAGCCCTGATCGACGGCTTCTATCTGGCGCAAGGCTT
>CAZMKY010000434.1:0-4589 GCA_964566835.1 uncultured Rhodobacterales bacterium | reverse complement strand
TCCCGCGCGAATACCGCATGGACGGAATGCCGGACGAGATCGAAACGCTCTGGCGGCGTGGCATCGACTGGCTGAAGGATGCCGGCGCCGAGATCGTCGACATCTCGCTTCCGCACACGAAATACGCCCTGCCCGCCTACTACATCATCGCGCCGGCCGAGGCGTCGTCGAACCTCGCCCGCTATGACGGGGTGCGCTACGGCCACCGCGCCACGCTCGAGGCCGGGGACGGCATCACCGAGATGTACGAAAAGACCCGTGCGGAAGGCTTTGGCGACGAGGTCAAACGCCGCGTCATGATCGGCACCTACGTGCTGTCGGCTGGCTTCTACGACGCTTACTATAACCGGGCCCGCAAAGTCCGCGCGTTGATCAAGAAAGACTTCGAAGACGTCTTCGCCAGCGGTGTCGACGCCATTCTGACGCCTGCTACGCCGTCCGCGGCTTTTGGACTGGGCGAAATGGCCGATGCCGATCCTGTGCAGATGTACTTGAACGACGTCTTTACCGTTACCGTGAACTTGGCTGGCCTTCCGGGCATTGCAGTCCCGACAGGACTTGACGGGCAAGGTCTGCCGCTGGGCCTGCAACTGATCGGCAAGCCATGGGAAGAGGGTGCGCTTCTCAACACCGCACAGGTGCTTGAAGACCGTGCCGGCTTTGTTTCCAAGCCCACGAAATGGTGGTAGCGTCCTTCTCAACGCCATAGAAGCGGAGCAGTCGCATGAAATCTCGTGTCCTCCTTGGATTGTCGGTCCTTGCCATTGCGGCTTGTTCTGCCGACGTGCCGGATAGCAATCCGCGCGGTGTCGGTTTCTCGAACTTTGACCCTGCGGCCGCGGCCGCGCGCGAAGCTGAGCTTGCGGGACAGCCTGCCCCATCCGATGCCCGCGAAAGGACGATCGGGTCCGAGACGATTGCCGTTCTTGACGCCACCGACACCGGCCCGACACCCGTCTTCCGGGAACCGTTGAGCGCGGTGCAGGTCCAGCCCATTGAAACCGCATCCGTGGATCAGGCGGCGGCAACTGCGACGGTAACGCCAAGCACGAACAATCCTAGCATCTCGGACGAGCAGGACTTCTCGGCCGTGTCTGCACGCGAAAGCATCGAAAGCGACGCTGAACGGCGCGCGCAGCAGCAGCAAGCCTATCAAGTGATCCAGCCGACAGCGCTGCCAACCCGGGACAACAACGGCCGCCCCAACGTCGTCGCCTTTGCGCTGAACACCACCAACCAGCTGGGTGAAAGTATCTATCGCCGCGGCGGGTTTAATCGTGACGCCAGGTTCCAGCGCGCCTGTGCGGCGTACCCAAGCCCCGACCGCGCGCAGGAAGCCTTCCTTGCTGCCGGTGGGCCCGAACGCGACCGCCGAGGAATGGACCCCGATGGCGACGGCTTTGCCTGTTACTGGGACCCGACGCCTTACCGCGCCGCTCGTAGTGCAAGCAACTGAGCGTCCTTCACCGAACCACAATGAACGTGTCGGGTGCAGTGATCCGACGCTGATCGTTCTGCACTATACGGCAATGCAAACGGCGGACGCAGCGCTGGAGCGTCTTTGCGACCCCGTTCACGAAGTCTCCGCCCACTATCTGATCGACCGGACCGGACAGCTGCACCGCCTTGTCCCGGAAGAGCGACGCGCCTGGCATGCCGGGCAAGGGTCTTGGGGGAATGCAGGGGACGTCAACAGTCGGTCGCTTGGCATAGAGCTCGACAATGATGGCACAGGACCGTTTGGTCTGGAGTTGATGACCACGCTGGAAGGTCTGCTGGCTCAGCTGCTGACGCGATACGCTTTACAGCCAGAAGCTGTCATCGGGCACCAAGATATGGCTCCGGATCGAAAAGAAGATCCCGGCGCCTTCTTCGATTGGCGCCGCCTTGCCGACCGTGGGCTTTCGGTCTGGCCGGAGCCAGATTCGGGTTCAGCGCCTGATCCGGTGGTATTTCATCGCGCATTGTCTCGCTTTGGCTATCCCGTCCCGCCTGAAGTCTCTTCCGAAGGGCTCTTGAAGGCCTTTCGAGACCGCTTTCGGCCTCGGCACTCCGGCCCACTCGATTCGCAGGACATGGGGTTGGCCGCTGATCTTGCGCTGCGTTTTCCATTTGACCGCAAAATTGCCAATCCGTAAGACCGCTGTCGCGCGGATGGCTGGACGGCCGCCTTTCACCGGGTGACCGGTGCCGGGAGGAAAGTCCGGACTCCATGAAGCAACGGTGCCGGGTAACGCCCGGCCGGGGCAACCCGAGGGAAAGCGCCACAGAGAACAGACCGCCTTGCATGCAAGGTCAGGGTGAAACGGTGAGGTAAGAGCTCACCGGGGGCCGGGCAACCGGAACCGCATGGCAAGCCCCACCGGGAGCAATGCCGAATAGGGGTCTCACGCGGCGCCGCCGCAGGGTCGTTTCAGCCCAGAGATCCGGGTTGGCAGCTAGATCTTGTCAGCAATGGCAAGGGCAGATGAATGGTCGTCGCCTCGAAAGAGAGCACAGAATCCGGCTTACAGGCCATCCGCGCAATTCCTCATAAGTTAAATATCGAGCGATTTCCGCGCCTTCTGGCGGTTTCTTCTTGCGATCTTGTCAACCTGTCATGCAAGTTAGACGTGCGATGACTGACGACTCTGACAACCTATACGTCCATATGTCGGACGAAATTGAAGGCGTTGCCGATATTGGAGCAACGCCGCCCAATGCCGTGTCGCCGGCGTTCTCGTTGGCCTATTTGAGGCGCAGTGTTGATCCCGTGGCCTTGGTCACGACGGAAGGCCGTATCACCTTTCTGAACGAACCTGCTCGGATCTTTCTCGGAATCAAGTCTGTCGAAGCTGCTCAGGGCCGCGACATCTGGGAATACTGGGAAGACGCGGCCGGTGAAGGCGTTCAAACGGTCGTTCTGTCTGGCGCTGGCGGTGTGCCGCAGATGTTGCCGGTTGCGTGCCCGGTCTCAGATGACGGCGTGCAGCGCCACGCACTTGTCGCCAGCCCGGTTGTAGATGCCGACGGACGCATTGAAAGCGTCTTCCTCGCAATCACCGACCCAGACTGACCGTTTGGCGGTTGACAGGCCTCGCTTGGTCTTTAAAAGGCGGGCTTCAGGATTTCAGACGGGCCGCGCCAGACCGGCCGCGACCAATCAGGAGACGACCCATGGCGAAGCCAACGACGATTAAGATCCGTCTCAATTCGACCGCTGACACGGGGCACTTCTACGTGACCAAGAAGAATGCCCGCACGATGACCGAGAAAATGGTCGTAAAAAAATACGACCCGGTTGCGCGCAAGCACGTCGAATACAAGGAAGGCAAAATCAAGTAAGCCTTTCGACGGACGACGAAACAGGCCGCGCGATCACTTCGCGCGGCCTTTTCTTTTGCATGAAACGGACTGGCGCGGAGGCGTGGCAAGGACCATCTCGGATAAGAGGAGGCACCAAATGCCCGAGACCCTGACACTCCGACCTGCAACCTTGAACGACATGGCCGCCGTGGAAACGGTGCTGGCCGCGTCTTACCCACGTCTCTTGAAGGCGGACTACCCAGCGTCCGTGCTGGTCACCGCCATTCCGCTTCTGTCGCGGGCACAGCCGCAGCTTCTGGCGTCTGGCACGTACTACGTCGTCGAGGATGAAGAGAGTGCGATTGTCGGGGCAGGGGGGTGGACCCGGCGCGGTCCACCGAATGTATCAGCGCTGTCGCGGGGACTGGGTCACATACGTCATGTGGTCACGGACCACCGCAAGACGCGGCGTGGCGTGGGCAGGCGGCTGATGTCTCATATCTTCGCCGAGGCGCGTCTTGCGGGCGTCACAGAACTCGAATGCCAGTCAACGCTGACGGCGCGACCTTTCTATGCCTCTTGCGGCTTTGAAGAGATCCGGCCCATTCTGGTCCCGCTCAGACCCGGGATAGACTTTCCGGCCGTTCTGATGCGTCGTAGGTTGGATAAAGTCGATTGAGGGGATTTCTTATGATTGCTCGTGTGGGGGTGCCACTGGCTGCGATGTTGGTCTTGGTGGCGTGCGAACAGCCGCGAGGCGTAGGGTTCGGACCGGAAAGCTATGGACCTGCCATTCCGGAAGGGGCTGAGGTCACGGTTTTCGAATTGCCGGGTGTCAGGCCGATCCCGGCCTATTCAGCCAGCGGCATCTCAAACCCGGAAGACATCGTTGCTTTCGGTGGCGCTTCGCTCGCGGATCCTGAGGCAAATCTGGTCGTGGAAACCGGCGGGCGTCAGGTTTTGATGCGGCAGATCAACGTGGGCGGCCAGGGCTATGTTGTCGTCCAGGGCACGCTGCCGACGTCTGGTGTTTCTTCCGAGATCCTGACGCGCACCGGGTGTCTCTTGGAAGGCCTGCCGACGTCAGTCCGAGGGGTGCGGACCGCGCCCGAAGCGACGGTGTATACGCTGGACTGCGCTTGAAGCGCACACTTCAGTGACCGCAAAGAAAAAGGGCCGGCAGATGCCGGCCCTTTCGTTTTGTCGTCTGGCGCAAATTACTCGCGGTTGCCGAGGAACTGCAGCAGGAACATGAACAGGTTGATGAAGTCGAGGTAGAGGTTCAGCGCGCCCATGATGGCGGC
>CAZMKY010000433.1:0-5682 GCA_964566835.1 uncultured Rhodobacterales bacterium | reverse complement strand
TCCGTCCACGATCTTCGACATTCCGCAATTCTCGGATCCTGACTGGTACGCGCATCAGGGCGATGCCCTGCACATCAAGTCAAATTACCTGAATGTGGCTGAAAACCTCGTCGATCCGGCGCATGTCAGCTTTGTGCACCCCACGACCCTTGGCAACGCAGCGAGCGAAAACGTTCCGGTTCATGTGTCGACATCGGGTGAAATCATTTCGGCCTGGCGCTGGATTCGTGATGCCGCGCCAATTGGCTTTTTCCAGAAGTTTGGCGGTTTTTCCGGCAACGTCGACCGCTGGCACTACTACGACCTGCACCTCCCATCGACAGCTGTAATCGATTTCGGCAGCATCGACACCAAAAAGAACTGCGCGGAGGAAGATCGGGACCAAGGAGTCCGGATCTTTGCGCTTCATTTCGTGACGCCGGTCCGCGAGGACTACACAATCGACCACTGGATGCATCTTCGGAACACCTCGCAGGGCGATGCCGATGCTTCGGCGCAAATGGATACGATGTTCAGAACTGCCTTCGCCGAGGACAAAGAGATCTTGGAGGCCGTACACGCCTCAGAGCAGCGCCCACAGCGCCGCCGCCCCATCAGAATTGCCATCGACAAGGCGCCAAATGTCTATCGCAAGCGCATCCGCGATCTCATCGCAGCCGAGACGACAGACGATCTTGGCGACCCGGTTGGTGGAAGCTTCATTCAACACGACTGATCAACAGTCGGGCCCAAACAGAGAGAGGAACGAATATGGACCGTAAGACCTTTTTGAAGGGACTGGCCGTTGCAATCGGCGTGGCCACCCTGCCCCTGACGGCGCTCGCGCAAAGTGGCGAACCGATCAAGGTAGGCGAAATCAACCACTACAAGCGACTGGCTGCCTTTGCGGGTCCCTACAAGCAAGGCATCGAACTGCGCCTTGAAGAGATCAATGCCGCAGGTGGCGTTCTTGGGCGTCCGTTGGAGTTCATCTTCCGCGACGACCAAGGTGAGCCGGGAGAGGCGATCAAGATCGCCGAAGAACTGATGACGCGCGAAGGCACTGTCATGATCACAGGTTCGATCCTGTCGAACGTCGGCCTCGCAATTTCATCGCATGCCGGCGAAAAGGGCTATGTCTACCTGGCGTCCGAACCTTTGGCGGACTCGCTCGTCTGGGCTGCAGGCAACAAGTATACGTTCCGTCTGCGCTCTTCGACCCACATGCAAGCTTCCATGCTGGCTGAAGCGGCGGCCAAGACAGGTGCCAAGAAGTTCGCGACGATCGCACCCAACTATGCCTACGGCAAAGACGCTGTCGCGGCATTCAAGTCTGAGCTGTTGAAACTCGTCCCGGATGCCGAATTCGTGGCAGAGCAATGGCCGGCCGTGTTCAAGATCGACGCGGGTGCTGAGGTTCAGGCACTGGAACGCGCGAAGCCCGACGCGATCTACAACGTGACCTTTGGACCGGACTTGGCAAAGTTCGTTCGCGAGGGCGGCGACCGTGGTCTCTTTGACGGACGTGAAGTCTTTGGCTTGCTGTCTGGAGAACCAGAGTACATCGACCCCCTTGGCGATGAGGCACCTGAAGGTTGGACCGTGACGGGCTATCCTTGGTACGACATTACCGACGGCCCCGGCGCCGACTTCGTCGCGGCCTACCAAGCGCGCTATGACGACTACCCGCGTCTTGGATCTCTTGTGGGTTACATGACCGCTCAGACCATCGCTGCCGCGCTGGAGCGTGCAGGCTCCACTGAGACGGAGGCCATTCGCGAAGCCTTTGAAGACCTCGAAGTCGCGACACCGGTTGGCGATATTCTGTTCCGCTCTGTCGACAACCAGTCGACGATGGGTGCCTATGTGGGCACCACTGGCCTTGTCGATGGCAAGGGCGTCATGGTGGAATGGGAATACAAGGACGGCGCAAACTACCTGCCATCGGCAGAAGAAGTCGCCGACCTTCGGCCTGCCGAATAAGGACAGACCTTTGAAGGACGCCCACGTGCTGGGCGTCCTTTTCCCATTCAGACTGTCCCAAGACCGTTAGGCCCTCATGGAATTTTTTGTCGCCCAGCTTTTGACCGGGCTCGCCAATGCCAGTTCGCTGTTCATGGTGGCTTGTGGTCTGTCCTTGATCTTCGGGGTCACCCGGATCGTTAACTTCGCGCATGGCAGCCTCTACATGCTGGGCGCGTACATGGGCTACACGCTGATGCAGATCCTGCCCGGGGGCATTGGATTTTGGTCGGCGATCTTGCTGGCCGGGATCGGCGTCGGCATCGTCGGCATGCTGATCGAGATGCTGGTTCTTAGGCCTGTCTACAAGGCCCCTGAACTTTTCCAGTTGGTGGCGACATTCGGTGTCATTCTGGTCGTTCAGGACCTCGCATTGATCATCTGGGGGCCAGAAGATCTGCTTGGCCCGCGGGCGCCCGGGCTTCGCGGGGTCTTCCGCATCATGGGAGAGCCCATACCAAAATACGACATCGTTCTATTGATAATCACGCCCTTCGTCGCGCTTGCCCTTTGGTATCTAATTGCCAGAACGCGGCTTGGCGTCTTGGTGCGCGCAGCCACGCAAGACCGGGAAATGGTGGGCGCGCTGGGCGTCAATCAGGCCTGGCTTTTCACCGGCGTCTTCGCACTTGGTTCCGCCTTGGCCGGTCTTGGCGGCGCATTGCAACTGCCAAAGGGCGGCGCAGATCTGTTGATGGATTTCAACATTCTGACACCCGTCTTTGTCGTTGTTGTTATCGGCGGCATGGGGTCTCTGCCCGGCGCCTACTTGGCCGCAGTCATCATATCCGTGCTCAACGTCTTTGGCGTGACTTACCTTCCGCAGTCGACATTGGTCCTGATGTTCATCGTGATGATCGTCGTTCTGATGATCCGGCCCTATGGTCTCTTTGGTCGTGAAGAAGTGGCCGGGGAACACGGGCAAGTTGGCGAGCCTGAGACGCCAATCAAACCCGCCTCATCACAAGCACGGATCTTGGTCACCATTGCATTGGCGCTTCTGGCGGCCCTACCCCTTCTTGGATCCTCTTTCGCCCAGGTTCTGGTGACCGACATCCTCATTTTCTGCCTGTTCGCGGCCAGCCTGCACTTCCTCCTTGGACTTGGCGGCCTCGTCAGCTTTGGCCATGCGGCCTACTACGGCGGTGGAGCATATGTCGCCGCGCTTTTGGTGACCCATCTCAACACACCGATGGAGCTTGCTTTCATGCTTGCGCCTGTCGGCGCGGGACTTGCCGCCCTTGCGATTGGTTGGGTCTGCCTGCGTCTGACCGGGGTCTATTTCGCGATGCTGACCCTGGCCTTTGCACAATTGATCTGGAGCCTCGTGTTCCAATGGGGGGACGTGACGGGTGGCGACGATGGCTTGGTCAACATCTGGCCTGCAGACTGGCTGAACGAAACCACTGTGTTCTTCTATTTCACTCTTATCCTTGCGGTTGGAGGCATCGTCATGCTTCGCCACGTGGCGCATTCGCCTTTTGGCTACGCTTTGAGGGCGGCCAGAGACAGCGGTCGTCAGGCCGAAGCGATGGGCATCGATACACACAAGATCCGGCTGATCGCCTTTGGCTTTGCGGGCTTCATGGGGGGACTCGCTGGGGCGCTTTTCGTTTTCTCCAAAGGCAGCGTGTTTCCAAATGAACTGGAAATCGCGCGAAGCTTTGACGCCCTGATTGTCGTCTTCCTTGGCGGGGTAAAAACACTTGCAGGCGGCGTCGTCGGTGCCGCGTTCTTCAAGGGTGTCGAAGATGTTCTGACACGATTTGAATACTGGCGTCTGGTGATGGGTCTTCTGATCATCTTCGTCGTGATTGTCGCCCCACAAGGCATCGTCGGGTCGCTTCGAAAGGCACTGCGACGCCTGACCCGCCAGCCCGAGGAGGACAGCGCATGACTGCGGTTCTGGAAACCAAGGGATTGACCAAGTCCTTCGGCGGCCTTGTCGCCGTCGACGACGTTTCGTTCCAATTGAAGAAGGGCGAACTTCTGGCGTTGATCGGCCCCAACGGCGCCGGGAAAAGCACGTGTTTCAACATGCTTATGGGACAGCTGCCCCCCACATCGGGCGACGTATTTCTGATGGGCGAGAAGATCAACGGACTGAAACCGCGCCAGATCTGGCGGAAGGGTGTCGGGCGGACTTTCCAGATCACGGCGACCTACAGTTCGATGACCGTTGTCGAAAACGTGCAGATGGCGCTGATGTCGCACAACAAGGACGTATTCCGCGTCCTGCCTTACGCGCATAAGCTTTACCGAGACGAGGCCATGACCCTGCTGGAGCGTGTTGGCATGGCCGCACAGGCGGACCGCCATTGCGCCGTTCTGGCATATGGCGATCTGAAGCGAATGGAATTGGCAATCGCCTTGGCACATGATCCTGTGCTTCTTCTCATGGACGAGCCAACAGCCGGGATGGCCCCGAAGGAACGGATCGCGCTGATGCAGTTGACCGCCGATACAGTGCGCGATCAGGGCGTCAGCGTTCTGTTCACCGAACATGACATGGATGTTGTCTTTGCTCATGCGCACCGGATCATGGTCCTTAACAGGGGCGCGCTGATTGCCGAAGGCACGGCATCGGACATCCGCAACTCTGAGCTGGTGCAGGAAGTCTACCTTGGCGGTGGCACCGTCTTCGGAGCGGAGGATGCTGCCGATGCTTGAGCTGACAGGCGTGAATAGCTTCTACGGCAAGGCCCACGTGCTTCGTGATCTTAGCCTTACGGTGGAACACGGGCGCGTCGTCGCGCTTCTGGGTCGAAACGGTGCAGGCAAGACGACCACGATGAAGTCGGTCATCCAACTGGTCGAACCACGATCAGGGACTGTAAGCTTCCAAGGGCAGAACCTCGTCGGCCTAGCGCCTCATAAAGTCGCGAAGATGGGACTGGGATATGTGCCCGAGGAACGCCGCATCTTCACCGACCTCACAGTGACGGAGAACCTGATGGTCGGCCAGCAGCCACCGCGTGAGGGTGCCGTCACATGGACGGAAGACATGCTGTTCGACCTCTTCCCCAATCTGGCGGAACGCCGGAACAATCGTGGCAAGGCGCTTTCAGGCGGTGAACAGCAGATGCTGACAATCGCACGAACGCTTATGGGCAATCCTCTTTTCGTTCTCTTGGATGAACCGAGCGAAGGTGTCGCGCCAGTCATCGTTGAGCAGATGGCCAAGGTCATTCAGCAGTTGAAGTCTGAAGGTCTGACCGTGCTTTTGTCAGAACAGAACCTGCACTTCGCACAGGCTGTCGCCGACGATGTCGTGATTATCGAAAGCGGGGCTGCCGTCTACACTGGCACACTAGCAGACCTGAAGGCGCACCCCGAAATCCGGGATGCGTATCTGGCAGCCTGAGGCCTACTTCCCTCGCCGCGACCCCGCGTAAAACCCAGTCGCGAAAGCTTCAACGACAGGCAAGAACGCGACGGCAGGCGTGGCGGCCGCAGTTGGTGCCGCGACGGATCTTGCAGCGGCGGTCGGGATGCGTGGCGGACGCCGCGATAGCCCGATCAGTATCAATCCGATGCCGCTGTAGACGCCAGCAAACACGAGTGTGGCGAAGACAGCATCCCGCATCTCGGACACGACGATCCAGCCTGCAACGCTTAGAAGCGTGAGGCCCACGAAAAGGAAGATCGCACCGCCCGTCACAAGGGCAGTGCGGCGCGCCA
>CAZMKY010000432.1:0-7579 GCA_964566835.1 uncultured Rhodobacterales bacterium | reverse complement strand
ATGACGCGCAGAAAGCCGCTTTTGCCGAAAGCAAACCGAAGGACCACTGAGGCCTGTTAGGCGACGCTTCGCGCCGACGATCCGATCCTGTCGGGCAGGATGCACAGGTTTTCCAGGCGGTCCGGTCTGGAAAAATGGAAGCCTTGCAAACGATCACATCCAAGATCGCGCAGCAGCTCCGCATGGGCTTCGGTTTCGACCCCTTCTGCGGTAATGCCTATGCCCAGCGCGCGCCCGATCTCGATGATTGAGCGCACCAACGCAAGCGAGCTCTGCGACGTCACGATAGGCGCGATGAGCTTGCGATCGATCTTCAGAAAGTCTGGCGCTATCTGCTGCAGGGCAATGATGGATGCGCGTCCGGTGCCAAAGTCATCGACTTCAATACCGAATCCCATCGCTGAAAGTTCCCCCAGACGGGCGACAAAGTCAGGCCGGGGATCGTCCATGAAAATTGTCTCCAGCAATTCCATCGAGATTTTCCCGGGATAGGCCGAAGCAATATCGCCTGCCTTCAGTATGTCGTCTGACATCAACCGGCGCAGACCGACATTCAAAGACAAGATCGGTGCAGCCTCCATGCCTGCGAAAGCCGTAGTGCAATCTTCGATGGCATGCTGAAAGATCTGCTGGTCCACGATGTCGCCGACACCGATCTCGCTGGCTGCGGCCAGAAACATCGCAGGCGCCATAATACCGTGGGTCGGGTGGTGCCACCGAGCAAGCGCTTCGATGGCAACCACTTTTCTTGACTGCCCACAGACCTGTGTTTGATAGACCGGACGGAACTCGCCATTCTCCAATCCGCGCAAGATGTCGTCTGACAACGACTTTTTCTTTTGGAGCGCCTCTAGATCCGCCGACCGGAATGAACGCACGCAGCCCCGACCTGACTGCTTGGCCTTGTAAAGCGCAATATCTGAATGCGTCAGCAGCGCGCCCGCCTCGACAATCGGCGTGCGCGCAATCCCGATGCTTGCGCCGAAGCGACACTCCTTTCCCTGGAAAACCACGCTTTCCTTCAGCGACCACAGCAAGCGATGCGCAAGGTCCTCAAGATCGGTTTCCGACCCGCGGTAACGGGTCAGAACCACAAACTCATCGCCGCCTGCGCGTGCGACAACGTCGCCGTCACGCACATTCTCGGTCAACCGACGCGCTACCTCTTTCAGGACGAAATCACCAGCGGCGTGACCCATAGTGTCGTTAATCTGTTTGAAGCGGTCGAGGTCGATGTGCAGCGCTGCAATTTCGGGTCCGCCCGCTGCGCGATCGGCTTCGAAATCTTCCAGCGTTTCCTGAACGCGCCGTCTGTTCCCCAGCCCGGTGACGACATCTGTACGCGCCATATCCTGCGCATCCAGATGCATTTTTTCGAGCTGCCGCGAGTAAGTCTCCAGCTTTTCGCGCTGCTTTTCGATCCGGGTGATGTCCGATGAGATGATCAGGGTATCCCCATTCGGGGGATGGTGACTAACGGCATTGTATATCTTGCCGTCCGTATAATGCGTCGTGTGGTTGATCTGGCCCGCACGAATGTCTCGGACGGCCTCCTCCAGCCACTCTTCTTCCCGCCCGAGCGCGTCGACAAAGGCGCCTGACATGGACCCGCGCCGCAGCACATCTTCCAGCGACGTGCCCTTCGCAATGGCCTCTGCGCTTCCCATGATGCGCGGCGCGAATGCGTCATTGCAGATAACAAGGCGATAGTCCTTGTCCCAGATCGCCAGCGGATGATTGATTGCGTTGATGGCGGCAAGCAGGCGTTCCTCCAAAGCATTGGTTTCGACGTGCAAACGCGCGCGATCTTCAAGCGCCTGTGCGGCGTCCTCCTCCGCCTTCTTGAAGGAATCTATGTCGCGGATGACGGCCGTGCTGAACCGACCTCTGCTCGCTTCGATGGCGGTCACGGAAATACTGGCCCAGAAATAGCTGCCGTCTTTGCGCTGACACTTCACTTCGGCCGACACAGTCCTAGCGCCGCGATCCAGAAGATCGGTCACGTTCTTGCGCATGCTTTCGGCTACGGTGGGATTTGCCTGCTCGGCCGCTGTCCCGTTCAGGACGTCTTCGGCAGACCAGCCAAACATGCGTTCAAACGCCGCGTTCACGTGAATGGGCTTCGGTACGCCGTGGTCGGGTTTGAACGACACCATCACGGCATCGCCGATGTACGACGTAAAATTCTGCAGAATTTCGTCTAGCGTCATCTCACCCGCTCCTTTGCCCCTTAAGAGGTAGGAACAGGTGATTTACAGAATCTTAACGGACCCCGGCCGAATGCCGAAAATTGGGCGCAATCAGCACTGGTTCACTGTGCGGCTTTGCGCATCTCATCGAGGTAGATCTCGCGCAGACGCTTTGCAACCGGGCCCGGTGTGCCGTCGCCAAGCGTTTCGCCATCGATCGAGACGACAGGCATGACAAACGTCGACGCAGACGTGATGAAAGCTTCGTCTGCGGCCTTGGCTTCGTCCAAGGTGAACGCGCGCTCTTCGACTTTCAGTTGCGCCTCACGCGCAAACCGCAGAACCGCAGCCCGCGTGATGCCATGCAGGATCTCGTTGCCAAGGTGTCGGGTGATGATTGCGCCATCTTTAACGATGTATGCATTGTTCGACGTGCCTTCGGTGATGTGACCATCTTCAATCATCCACGCGTCGTCCGCACCGGCCGCTTTTGCCATCATCTTGCCCATGGAAGGGTAAAGAAGCTGAACTGTCTTGATGTCGCGGCGGCCCCAGCGCTCGTCCGCGATCGAAATGACTTTCATGCCTTTTGCCGCCGCAGGGCTGTCTGCAATTTTCTTTTTCTGCGTGAAGAGAACCATCGTCGGCTCAACCTCTTCGCCAGGGTAGACAAAGTCGCGATCTGCGTCGGCACCGCGCGTGATCTGAAGATAGATCATGCCTTCGTCGACGTCGTTCAGGCGAATGAGTTCGCGGTGGATCTCCAACAAGTCATCGGCTGCGGCCGGGCGCTTCATGTCGAGCTCGCTCAAGGAGCGATCAAGGCGTTTGGCATGCCCGTCGAAATCGATCAGCTTGCCATCCAGCACCGACGTCACCTCGTAGACGCCGTCGGCAAAAAGGAACCCACGGTCAAAGACCGAAACTTTGGCATCGGCTTCTGGCACATAGGCGCCGTTGACATAAACTGTGCGGCTCATCGGGTCTCTCCAATTCAGAACGGGCCGACCTGACGCAGAACCGGGGGCGGCGTCAAGGTCGCGCGGGGGTCATCCCCACAAAGAAGTCTCGGACGGGTGCAATCCATCCGCGTCAAACCGAAGGGGGCTGGCCCGGTCCTCGGCAAGAAGAAGCGGCCCATCCAGATCAACCCAGTCGGCGCCTTGTGCCACCAACAGGGCGGGCGCCATGGCAAGCGACGTGCCGACCATGCAGCCTACAAAGATCTTGAAGCCCATCGCTTCAGCCGCGTCGCGCATTTCCAGCGCTTCGGTCAGCCCACCTGTCTTGTCGAGCTTGATGTTGACGACGTCATACTTGCCCTTGAGTCCGTCGAGGCTGGCCCGGTCATGGCAGCTTTCGTCGGCGCAGATCGGCACCGGACGCTCAATCTCGGCCAGCGGATCGTCCTGACCTGCGGGCAAAGGCTGCTCCACAAGCTCAACACGCAGACGTTGCAGGTGCGGAACCAGTTCCTTGTAGGCCTCCACGCTCCAACCTTCGTTCGCATCGATAATCAGTCGTGCGTCTGGCGCACCACGCCGGACGGCTTCCAGACGTGGCATGTCTTCCGGCGTTCCAAGCTTGATCTTCAGAAGCGGACGCGCTGCGTGCTTTCGGGCAGAGGCTTCCATGTTCTCCGGTGTATCGAGCGACAATGTATAGGCCGTCGTCACCGGACCGGGAGCAGGTTTCTTCAGAAGCTCCCACACCCTTTGACCGGCCACTTTTGCACGATGATCCCAAAGTGCGCAATCGACGGCGTTGCGCGCCGCGCCAGCTGCCATGTGGTCACGCGCATCCGCGTCGACTGAAAGCGCGCCCGCGGCAGCTGCCACTTGATCCGACACGCTTTCCATCGTCTCGCCATAGCGTGCGTAAGGCACGCATTCGCCGCGGCCCAGCCCAGTGGAAACGGTCAGTACAGCGGCTGCGTCACGGCTCCCGCGGGAGATCGTAAACGTTTCTGCCAGACGGAAGCTTTCAGGTGTCGCGGACAGCTCCATATCGCTCAGAGCGCTTCAAGCGCATCGACGAGACGTGCGGCGCCGTGGCGGAACGGATCGACCGTCGGAAGCTGCATACGTTCTTCGATTTCGGCGCAAAGTGCAGTGGCCTCGTCGTCCGACAATGCCTTGGTGTTGACCGATACGCCGACGACTTGAGCGGCAGGATTCGCGATCCTCGCGATTGGCAGGACGAGATCGCGCAGCGCTTCCAGTGTTGGCAAATCGCGTTCAGGAAGTCCGCGAAGATGGGTCCGTGTCGGCTCATGACAAAGCACGATTGCATCCGGCGCACCGCCATGCAGCAGCGCCATTGTCACGCCCGAGAACGAGATGTGATACAAGCTGCCCTGCCCTTCGATGTGATCCCAATGGTCCGCATCATTGTCCGGCGTCAGCCATTCCACTGCGCCCGCCATGAAGTCGGCGATCACGGCATCAAGCGGAACACCTTGGCCGGTGATCAGGATGCCGGTCTGGCCAGTCGGACGGAACGTCGACTTCGACCCACGGGCCTTCATCTCTCGGTCCATTGCAAGGCCGGTATACATCTTGCCGACCGAACAGTCGGTACCAATGGCAAGACAGCGCCGACCCGAACGCGGCTGACCGTTCGCAATCGGGTATTGCACACTTGGAACACGAACATCGTGAAGGGCGCGGCCTTCACGCTCAGCCGTCGCCTTCAGGCGCGGCTGATCGCGGAGAAGATTGTGCAGGCCGCTGGCGATGTCGTAGCCCATTTCAAGCGCTTCGACCAAAACGTCGAGCCATGCGTCAGAGATCTTGCCGCCGCGGTTGGCAACACCGACGACAAGCGTGCGTGCGCCGGCCTCATATGCTTCGGCAAGTGACATGTCGGGCGCACCAACATCTGCCTTGCAGCCGTCCATGCGGAACTGACCGACGACGACATCCGGGTTCCAGTCCTTGATGCCCTGGGCCACCTTGGCCGCAAGCTGGTCCGGTGCGTCCCCGAGAAACAGAAGATAAGGCGTGCGAATCATGGCTTTCCCCTCAAGCGTTTGCGCGACATTCACCTGACAAACGGGAAAAGTCTTTGCGATTTTCGCCTGCGTACTGAAATTACCGGGAGTATCCACCTCAATATCGGCAAAATCAGATAATTTGTCCCGCACCCATACGACTAACAACGGAGATATTTGCGTCCGCAGAAACGCGAATGCTGCACCTGCAAAAGACCTGTTGCACGCCTGACCGCAATATAATACCGAGACGCCAAGCAAAGTTGAAAGAAAGTTGCGCCATGAGTTTTCGCCTTCAGCCGCCTGCGCCAGCCCGCCCCAACCGCTGCCAGCTGTTCGGACCCGGCTCTCGCCCTGCGATTTTCGAGAAAATGGCGGCAAGTGCGGCGGACGTCATCAATCTTGATCTCGAAGACAGCGTGGCACCGGACGACAAGGCGGACGCACGGAAGAACATCATCGCCGCCACGCATGATGTGGACTGGGGTTCGAAGCATCTTTCGGTCCGGATCAATGGCCTCGACACACCCTACTGGCATCGTGATCTGATCGACCTCATGGCTGGCGCATCAGATCGCCTTGATCAGATCATGATCCCAAAAGTCGGCTGCGCAGGTGATCTTTATGCCGTCGACGCACTGGTAACCGCGTTGGAGGCTGAGCACGGTCGGAAGACCCCCGTTGCCTTCGAAGTGATCATTGAGACGGCAGCTGGGATCGCCCACGTCGAAGAAATCGCGGCTGCTACCCCCCGCCTTCAGGCCATGTCACTGGGCGCTGCAGACTTTGCGGCATCTATGGGGATGCAGACGACCGGCATCGGTGGCACGCAGGAAAACTACTACATGATCCATGAGGGGCAGAAGCATTGGTCTGACCCGTGGCACTGGGCGCAGACGGCAATCGTTGCGGCCTGTCGCACGCATGGTGTTTTGCCCGTCGACGGCCCATTCGGCGACTTCTCTGACGATGACGGTTTCCGCGCGCAGGCGCTCAGATCGGCGACGCTCGGCATGGTTGGCAAGTGGGCCATCCACCCAAAGCAAGTCGCACTGGCCAACGAGGTTTTCACGCCATCCGAAGCAGCCGTAACGGAAGCCCGGGAAATTCTGGCTGCGATGGCAGAAGCCCAAGCCTCGGGCGCGGGCGCGGCAGTTTACAAGGGCCGCCTCGTCGACATCGCCAGCGTGCGGCAGGCGGAAGTCATTGTCCGACAGGCCGAGATGATCAACGGCGCCTAAGTTCAAATGCCGTGCTAAGCTACTCCAAACAGGAGGCTTGGCATGACGACAGAGAACAAGGACGGATCCGACTACTGGAACGGACCCCAGGGTCAGAACTGGGTCCGGTTTCAGGAAGAATTGGATGCCGTCTTCGCAGACGTCACGCGGATGGTCCTTGACCAATCGGAACTGCGGACCGGCGAGAACGTTCTCGACATCGGATGCGGTACAGGCGCCCATACACTGGCTGCTGCTGACCATGTAGGTGAAGCCGGTGCCTGCATAGGCGTCGACATCTCCGCACCCTTGGTGAAGCTCGCCAAAGAGCGCGCAGGCGACCGAACCAACGTCACATTCACGCTCGCCGATGCCCAAACGGCGGGGCTTCCTGACAAGCGGTTCGACATCGTGACGTCCCGCTTCGGTGTCATGTTCTTCGACGACCCGCCAGCCGCCTTTGCCAACATTGCGACCGCTCTCAAGCCTGGCGGCAGGATGGTCTTCGGCGCCTGGGGGCCAGTGCCCCAGAACCCTTGGTGGCATTTGCCCAGCCGCATTGCCGCCGAAAGACTGGGCCCCGTCCCTGCACCACCACCAAACAGCCCCGGCCCGATGGGACTGTCCAATGTCGACTACGTGCGCGACGTCTTCCAAAACGCAGGCCTCAGCCATATCGAAATAGCGACAATAACCGCGCATCTGACACACCCCGACGGCGCGGCGGGTGCCGCCAGTCTTTCTGTCAACGTCGGTGCCGCTGCACGCGTTCTGGACTACTACGAAGCGCCCGAAATCGACCGAACAGCTGTTCGCGATGCATTGGCCGAAGCCTATGCCACACACGAAGTCGACGGGACGCTTCGTATCCCGGCCGCCATTAACGTGATTTCGGCTCGGATCGCCTGACCATTGCAGATTTGGCCCTCAGCCGTCATATAACGCGGAACGATAAAAGAATTTGGGGTTCGAATGGTCACCTATCTGGAGTTCGAAAAACCGCTGGCTGAAATCGAAGCCAAAGTGGAAGAACTGCGGGCCATGGGGCGCGCCAACTCGGAAATGGATGTCGAGAAGGAAGCCAAGGCGCTCGACAAAAAATCCGACCAGCTGCTGAAAGATCTCTACAAGGATCTGACCCCTTGGCGGAAATGCCAAGTCGCACGGCACCCGCAACG
>CAZMKY010000431.1:0-4266 GCA_964566835.1 uncultured Rhodobacterales bacterium | reverse complement strand
GTTGTCGCTTCTCTTTCTCGGCATGGCGGCGCTGTCTTTTATCTGGACACCTTATGACATCGAAACGCTGGATGTTCCGAACAAGCTGAAAGGCCCAAGCGGGGCGCACTGGCTCGGCACGGACCATTTCGGCCGAGACATTCTGTCCATGATCATGATGGGGGCCAGAACGTCTATCGCAGTGGCCGTCGTCGCCGTTGGCATCGGCATGGCGCTTGGCATTCCGTTGGGCTTGGCTGCGGCGGCGCGGAAAGGCGGTTGGCTGGACGAGATCATCATGCGGGCAAATGACCTGATCTTCGCGTTCCCCTCGCTCGTCATTGCCATTCTGATCACGGCTGTCTTCGGTGCGTCCGCCGTCAATGCGATCATCGCCATTGGCATCTTCAACATCCCGGTCTTTGCCCGCCTGTCGCGCGGCGCGGCACTGTCGCTTTGGGAACGTGACTTCATTCTGGCGGCGCGCGTGGCCGGGAAATCGGCTGTCCGCATCTCGGCCGAACATATTCTGCCGAACATCGCCAACCTGATGATCGTGCAAGGCACCATTCAGTTCAGTCTGGGCATCCTTGCCGAGGCCGCGCTGAGCTATATCGGACTTGGCGCACAGCCGCCCACGGCCAGCTGGGGACGCATGCTGGCAGATGCGCAGACGCTTGTCTCGATCGCGCCGCACACCGCCCTGATTCCGGGCCTGACCATTGTTTTCATGGTGCTGGGGCTGAACCTTTTGGGCGATGGATTGCGGGATTGGCTTGATCCACGCCTGCGGGTGGTGCGGTCATGAGCCTTCTGGAGATCAGGGATCTGTCAGTTTCCATCGGGGAGACGGCCATTCTGCACGACGTCAGCCTTGATGTCGCTACGGGCCAGATTGTTGCCATCACGGGTGAAAGCGGGTCCGGCAAATCGATGACCGCCTTATCGGTCATGGGGCTCTTGCCAGATCGCGCCCGGACCGGCGGGTCCATTCTCTTGGGTGGCAAAGACATTTTGACAACCGACGAGGCCGCGCTGTGCCGGATGCGGGGCAGCGAAATGGGCATGGTCTTTCAAGAGCCCATGACAGCGCTGAACCCGGTCCACACCATCGGCGCGCAAGTGGCAGAGACGATCCTCTTGCACGACACGTGCAGCAAGGCGGAGGCCGCAGTGCAGGCCACCGCACTGCTGGAGCGGGTCGGCTTGAAGGTCCCGGCCAGTCGTTATCCCCACGAACTCTCTGGCGGACAACGCCAACGCGTCGTCATCGCCATGGCCATCGCCATGCGGCCCAAGCTCTTGATTGCGGATGAACCCACCACGGCTTTGGATGTCACGACGCAGGCCCGGATCCTCGATCTTCTGAAAGACTTGGTCGAAGACTTCGGCATGGGCCTTTTGATGATCACCCATGACCTTGCCGTCGTAAGCGATATCGCTGACCGGATTGTCGTGATGCAGCACGGACGTGTGGTCGAGTCTGGTGAGACCGCAGAGCTTCTTCAGCATATGAAGCATCCCTACACGCGTGCGCTTTTCGCGGCATCGGCTCACAAAGTGGACCTGCCCGAGAAGCAGGCGGATGATACATTGCTCGACGTCCGGGGCGTCGCGCGCGACTATCCCATCCGCCGCACCGCGCTCTTTGGCCCCAAGCGTCATTTCAGGGCGCTGGAGGATATCACGTTCAGCTTGCGCCATGGCGAACGTGTGGGTCTTGTGGGCGAAAGCGGATGTGGAAAGTCGACCCTGACGCGGGCGATACTTGGTCTGGAAGCGGTGCAGGAAGGGTCGATCACGCTGGACGGTCAGCCGGTTTTTACCGACAAGCGCCCGAACCTTGATGTGCGACGTCGGATGCAGGTCGTCTTTCAGGATCCCTATTCAAGCTTCAACCCACGCCACAAGGTCGCGCGACTGATCACGGAGCCTTTCCATCTGCTGGAGGACGCGCCGACCGGCGAGGCGCGCGATGCCGCCATCGCGAGGGCACTGACCGATGTCGGCCTTAGCCCTTCGGACGCAAACAAATACATCCACGAATTCTCTGGAGGACAACGTCAGCGGATCGCGATCGCCCGCGCCTTGATCATTGAACCGGACCTGATCGTCTTCGACGAAGCAGTCTCGGCACTCGACGTCTCGGTCAGGGCACAGGTTCTGGATCTTTTGGCCGATCTCTGCCGAAAGCGAAGCTTCACCTACCTCTTTATCAGTCACGATCTATCGGTCGTGCGAACGGTCACGGACCGCGTGCTGGTCATGCAGTCCGGCCGGATCGTGGAGCAAGGTGAGACGGAAGTCGTATTCACCTCGCCAAGCCATCCTTATACGCGCACTCTGATTGACGCCGTTCCCGTGCTGCCTGACATTGAGGCAAACTGGGAAGGACGCGCAGAGTGAAGCCGGGTGCACGAAATCTGATTACGGACGTGAAGGGCCTTGGGGTCGGGCATGCCTCTGACACGGCTTTGAAGTCTGGCACGACCGTGCTGACGGGCGACAAACCCTTCGTGGCCAGCGTTCATGTCATGGGTGGCGCACCCGGCACGAGAGAGACAGATCTCCTGGCACCTGACAAAACGGTTTCGGCCATTGATGCGCTTGTTCTGTCTGGCGGGTCGGCCTTTGGGCTAGATGCCGCCGGCGGGGTTATGTCGGCCATGAAAGCGGATGGTCGCGGCTACCCCGTGGGCGATGTGATCGTGCCCATTGTGCCTGGCGCGATCATCTTCGATCTGCTTTCCGGTGGCGATCATGGATGGTCGTCTTCCCCCTACCCTGCGCTTGGCGAAGCCGCCTATCGCGCAGCGAGTGTTGACTTTGCACTTGGCTCTCACGGGGTCGGGACCGGCGCTGCGACAGGAATGCACAAGGGCGGACTGGGCTCCGCGTCCGCCGTCTTGGCCAGCGGCGTCACCGTCGGAGCCTTGATTGCCGCCAACGCGGTCGGAAGCGTCACCACACCGGGCGAGACGCATTTCTGGGCTGCGCCCTTCGAGCAAGGAGACGAGTTCGGGGGCCGCGGCGTCGATCCGGCCGCCGCCTTGGGCGGCTTGAACATGACACGGAAGATGCAGCTTCTGGCGGACGCGCACCCCGAACGCAGCAACACGACCATCGGCATCGTTGCCACTGATGCCAGCCTGACGAAGGCGCAATGTCATCGGCTGGCCGTCGCTGCGCATGATGGCATTGCGCGCGCTGTCATGCCGGCGCACACGCCCTTTGACGGCGATCTCCTTTTTGCCGTTTCAACCGGATCAGGCCCCCAGGTAGACGATGCGACCTTGTTCGAGATCGGCCATGCGGCCAGCCTTTGCGTCGCGCGGTCTATTGCACGTGCGGTCTATCACGCGACCCCGGCACCCGGCGATCGCATGCCCTGCTGGCCCGGATAAGAAGGACAGGCCGACCCATGATTTCGTCACCCCTTTTGCCTTTTGTCGATCGCTGCCTGATTGCGGGTCAGTGGGTTCCGACCACCTCCGGCGACGTCATTGCGCTGACAAATCCGTCTGACGGATCAGAACTGGCGCTGATCGCCGCCGGATCGGCCAACGACATTGATGTGGCCCAGTCTGCCGCCGCGGACGCACTCTCTGGTGCGTGGGGTAAGACCACCGCGGCAGAACGCGGACGGGTTTTGGCGCGATTGGGCCAGCTTGTCCTGGATAACGTCGATGAGCTCACCCGGTTGGAGGCGTTGGACGTCGGAAAGCCCTTGACCCAAGCGCGAGCCGACGCCGTCGCTTTGGCCCGGTATATGGAATTCTACGGCGGCGCAGCTGACAAGCTGACGGGTCAGACGATCCCGTATCTTGATGGCTACACGGTCTACACCCTGCGGGAGCCGCATGGCGTGACAGGGCATATTGTGCCCTGGAACTACCCGATGCAGATCATAGGGCGTTCCGTCGGCGCCGCGCTCGCGGCAGGCAATGCCGCCATTCTGAAGCCCGCGGAAGAAGCCTGCCTGACTGCCTTGGCCTTTGGAGAACTCGCGCGGCAAGCCGGGCTCCCGGAGGGCGCGCTGAACATTGTGCCAGGACTTGGTGGCGTTGCGGGCGCCGCGCTGACGGCGCATGCGGGTGTCGATCATCTGAGCTTCACCGGGTCCGTTGCCACCGGGCGCCTTGTCCAGACGGCGGCGGCGCATCACATCGTCCCGGTCACGCTGGAACTGGGAGGCAAGTCGCCACAGGTGGTGTTCGAAGACGCCGATCTGGACGCCGCGCTGCCGTTTCTGGTGGGCGCTGGCATTCAGAACGCAGGCCAGACCTG
>CAZMKY010000430.1:0-2694 GCA_964566835.1 uncultured Rhodobacterales bacterium | reverse complement strand
GGATGCGCAGGCGGGGCTTCTGACGTCTGCTGCACACTACAGACAAAACATGCGCCGGTTTCAATCTGGCCTAGAACGCTTGGAGACATCCTGATCATGACGAACCGCAACTTGATGCGCCCGGGCGGCTTTCCTGTTGGCGTGAGCCAGCCTGTTGTCTCTCCGCTTCAGACGTCGGTGGTCTATGCTTCACCAGACCCCGACGCACTTGATGACCAGTACGAGGGACGCGCGCACGGATACACTTATGCCCGGGAAGGTCACCCCAACGCGGACGTTTTGGCCCGCCGTTTGGACGCGTTGGAAGGTCAAGACGGCGGTGTCGTGGTCGGATCCGGGATGGCGGCGGTTTCGGCGGTTCTCTTGGGACTATTGAAGGCCGGGGATCACGTCATCGGCGCTGATCAGCTTTATGGCCGATCGCTTCGTCTGATGAAGGAAGACTTGCCGCGCCTTGGCATCGAAGTCTCTCTGGTGGATCCGACGGACGCGAAGGCCGTCTCGGCGGCGATCAAGCCGAACACCAAAATCATTCTCATCGAGACGGTGTCGAACCCGACACTGCGCGTTGCGGATCTTCAGGGCATCGCAGAGATCACCAAGTCAACGGACGCCATGCTTGCCGTCGACAACACCTTTACAACGCCCGCTTTGGTGCGACCCTTCGAACTGGGTGCGGATATCGTCATTCATTCGGTCACCAAGCTATTGGCAGGGCATTCGGATGCTACCTTGGGCTACGTTGTCGCCAAGGACGAAGACATCGCCGCACGTCTGCGTGTCTTTGCCGCGACCGTTGGGTTGACGCCTTCACCATTTGATTGCTGGTTGGCGGAGCGTGGCCTGATGACATTCGATCTGCGCCTTGCCCGCGCTGAGGAAACGGCGTCGCAATTGGCTGACATGCTGGGCGATCTGCCGGGGGTGCGCCGCGTGCTTTATCCAACGCGTGCGGATCATCCGGACCACAACCGCGCCATCGCACTTTTGGGTGGCCGTGGAGGCAATATGGTCAGTTTCGAAGTCGAGGGGACAAGGGAAGCGGCCAACAAGCTGGTCCGTGCCGCGGAAGGAATCGCCTTCGCGCCGACGCTGGGGGACGTCGGCACCACGCTGAGCCATCCGGCGAGTTCGTCTCATCGGGCTTTGACCGAGGAAGGCCGGGCGGCCCTTGGCATCAGCGAAGGCTTTTTCCGCGTCTCCGTCGGTTGCGAAGATCCGGATGCGCTGCTGGACGTCTTCCGAAAGGCAGTGGAAGCCGTCTAGTCGAGGTCAAGCAAGTCGAAATCCAAACCGGGGCAAAGCTGCCGAATTTCGCGCACGACCAAGTGTGGATTGGGCAGCGTTTGCGTTACGGCCCGGTATCGACCTGTGAATCCTGCGGCCACAAGGTTTTCAGCAAGATCAATGCAATCGAAGCCATTGGCGAGCAACGGAGAGAGCACGACACTTGGTTCCAGCTCGGCCAAGAGCTCTGCCGTCACGTCCTGAAAGCCTACAAAGGCAATATCATCCTCGCGCGGCAGGCTGCGCCCACCACGTAGCCACTCATCGGGATCCCCAACGGCCAAGATTGACACAGGTCCCTGTCGCAGTTGATTCGCCTCGGAGTGCAGCAATGCGCTCCTGCGGATCCTTTCTAGTCTCATCCCCTCACCCTCCAGTAATTGGGTGTTTGCGCGAGACCTCCTCAAGGAAGAATACTTAGAGTCGGATTCTCGACGCTCGCTTTTATCATATAAGGCGAATGAAACCTCCAGCAACTCATCTTTTGCGCGAGTCGCCTCAGACGATCTGGGGTGCCGCCAGCGTCGGTCTGCTTTACTTGGGGCAAGTCGCTGCGGTAACGGCTTGGCATGGCAATTGAACTGATTGAGGCCCTTCCCATGCCGGCCCTCCTTATTGGGCCGGACGAACGTATCGTTGTTGGCAACGAAGGTGCGCGGCGGCTTTTTGGCCAAGGGATTCGCGGCAGGAACTACATCACTGTAATGCGGCAACCCGCACTTCTGGACGCGACAGAGACCGTGCTGCGTCTCGGGCGGCCGTCGACGGCTCTGTATCAGACAACAGAAGCGCGACGAGACATGACGTGGAATGTCTCAATCTCACCTGTCCAGATTGGAGCGTCGGCACATGTTCTGGTCGTGTTTGAGGACCGGACAGAGATGCGAGAAGCGGGCAAGATGAGGAGGGACTTCGTCGCCAACGTCTCGCACGAATTGCGCACCCCGCTGACTGCGCTATTGGGATTCATTGAAACCCTGCGCGGCGCTGCCCGCGACGACCCTGAGGCGCAGGACCGATTTCTTGGCATAATGGAGCGCGAAGCTGGCCGGATGAACCGACTGGTGCGCGATCTTCTCTCACTCAGTCGCGTTGAGGCGGATGAACGAGTTCGCCCGACCGGGGAGGTGGAACTTTCGGGGCTTATCCAGGGGGTCGTCTCTACGCTTCAACCCTTGGCGAATGAGGTTGGAATTGAAGTCGAGCTGGCCGGATTGGAATCGCCCCATCCGATCCTAGGTGACGCCGACCAGTTGTCTCAGGTCTTCACGAACTTGATCGAAAACGCTCTGAAATATTCGGGCCACGGCGGTAAGGTGCGTGTGGCTCTGCGTGCGGAAGCTACGAATGAGTTGCTTCGGGCGCCAGCTGTAACGGTGTCCGTCTCTGATACTGGTGACGGGATCG
>CAZMKY010000429.1:0-2400 GCA_964566835.1 uncultured Rhodobacterales bacterium | reverse complement strand
GGCGCGGCATGTTGGTGTTGATCTCGCCCGCAAGCTCGATGAAGCGCGTCGGCACGCCAAATTCGCGCGCGCGCCATGTCAGGTAAAATGGGTCGATCGGAATGCAGTGCCCGCCCAGTCCCGGCCCGGGATAGAATGGCATGTAGCCAAAGTGCTTCGTCGCCGCGCCGTCGATGACATCCCAGACATCGATCCCCATCTGATCGAAGATCAGTTTGAGCTCATTGACCAAGGCGATGTTGACGGCGCGGAAGATATTCTCGGTGATTTTGACAGCTTCGGCGGTGGCTGTCGTCGGCACGCGAACCACGGTTTCGACAACCGCTTCGTAGAACGCTTCAGCCAAGTCGCCTGCACGGTCTCCGTCGCCGGCGACGATTTTGGGAATAGTCTTGGTGCGATAATTGGCGTTGCCGGGATCTTCGCGTTCCGGCGAGAATGCAAGATACACGTCCTTGCCGGGCGTCAGCCCGCTTTTCGCGATAATCGGTGTTAGAACTTCACGTGTGGTGCCGGGCCAGGTTGTTGATTCCAGAACGATTAAGGTGCCGGATGCGACGTGCTTGGCGATGGTTTCTGCCGTGCTCTCGACGTAGCTCAGGTCGGGTTCCCTGTGCCGTGTCAGTGGGGTCGGAACGCAAATGACGATGACATTCATGTTCGCGAGTCGTTTGAAATCGGTCGTCCAGTCAAAGTGGTTCTTGACGTCGACCAGATCAGCATCGCTGACCGCTTCGATATAACTCTTGCCGGTGTCGAGTTTCTTGCATTTGCCTTTGTCGACATCAAAACCGGTGACCGAGAACCCTGCCTTTGCTGCGGTCACCGCCAGAGGCAGCCCGACATAGCCAAGCCCGATGACACCAATGCGCGCCGTGCGTTTCTTGATCAGCGGTAAAATATCCATTGGGTCAGTCTGCCTTTTCGGACATTGCGGCATCCAGTTGCCGCGCAAAGTAGTCGGACAGTCCGTAGCGGACATGGGATCCATCCGTAAAGACCGGAGCACCGTCCAGCATGGATTGGCAAATGCCGGTCGAACACAAATCCTCGATCAAGGATATCGTTTCCACGCCGTCTTCTACGGCAGCGGCGTCAAATGCGTCGAGGATAACAGAGAAGGTTTGAAGATATTCGTCGCGGGTGGAATTGATCTCGATTTCCCGTCCCCAGACGATCTGGCGGGCAAGCGCTTCAGGCACGCTTGTATGCGAAAAGTGCATTGGTTTCACCAGCACGACGGTATGGCCAGCATCGCGGACTTGGCGAATGGTGGCTTCGAGCGCGTCTCGCATGGCCTGATCCGCATCCTGACCTTCTTGTCTTATGCCGTTGTAGACGCTTGGGGCATGGCGCCATGCCGATGCGATGAACAACGTTTGCTTATGTTCAGATGCAGCGACACGTGACAAAGTTCGAGACACCAGATCCAAACAGTCCTTTCCACCAACCCCACTCAGAGGCAGGCAGCCGTGATGATACGCGTGTTCGCCGTGAATGCCTTGTTCACTGAGCCAGATGTCGAAAGCGCCGATCAAGGAAAGCGCATGGCTGTCCCCCAGAATGGTGACCCTGACATCTCCGTCCTCCGCGCCGATGGGGCAGGGACCTTGCGCACCGCTGTCCCGCATTTCGCACCAGAGCCATTCGTCCGCGGTATCCTGTGTATAGGTCAGGAACTGTGCGGCTTCCGGTGGGAAGCGTGTCGGAATGCCGCCCGTCCGATCCCCCACGGCAGCGAAAGCGATCAAAACTGCGGTCGTGCCGCCGAGACCGGCAAGAAGGGTTTTGCGACTGCCAAGGAACTTGCGCGTTCGGATCGGCTCTTCAATCCAGCGCTGGATTGCGTCCGCAAGACACAGCGACACGACCAATCCCACCCAGCCATGCCAATAGGCAACATCCTCAACCCAGTTGCGTGTCAGTTGGATGACCGGCCAGTGCACAAGGTAAAGCGGGTAGGAAATGCGCCCGAGCCATAGCATAGGCGCGGTCGACAAAACGCGTCCTGTTGGTGACTGCGCGCCGGACAGGATCAGAAGAACGGCGCCCATGACGGGCAAGGCGGCGAACCATCCCGGAAAGGGCATCAAGGGGTGGTGGATGATCAGGGCCAATACAATCAAAGCCGCCCCTAAAAGGCCCAGAGTTGTCGTGATTGCGCTGCCGCCTCTGTCGCGCGGATAAATCAGCGCTAGAATGGCACCCGCACCCAACTCCCACGCGCGTGTCGGCAGCAGATAGAACGCCGCTACAGGCTTCCAACCTGTCGCCCACCAACCCAAGATGAACGAAGAGGCCACACCGGCGATCAGGATGGGCACCAAAGCGCCTCTGGCCCACTTGAAGACGGCAAGCAGGAAGATCGGATAGAGCAGGTAGAATTGCTCTTCCACGGCC
>CAZMKY010000428.1:0-1567 GCA_964566835.1 uncultured Rhodobacterales bacterium | reverse complement strand
AAAGGTGAAGGAGCGTATCGTCGAGTATCTCGCCGTTCAGCAGCGTTCGAAGAAGCTGCGCGGCCCGATCCTCTGCCTCGTTGGCCCGCCGGGCGTCGGCAAGACGTCCCTCGGCAAATCCGTCGCACGGGCGACGGGTCGCGAGTTCATCCGCATTTCGCTTGGCGGCGTTCGCGACGAGTCCGAAATCCGGGGTCACCGGCGGACCTATATCGGCTCCATGCCGGGCAAGATCATCCAGGCCTTGAAGAAGGCCAAGACGACCAACCCGCTGATCTTGCTCGACGAAATCGACAAGATGGGGCAGGACTTCCGTGGGGACCCTGCGTCCGCCATGCTCGAAGTGCTGGATCCGGAACAGAACGGCACCTTCGTCGACCACTATCTTGAGGTTGAATACGACCTGTCGAACGTGATGTTCCTGACGACGGCGAACTCTTACAACATGCCGGGGCCGCTTCTTGACCGGATGGAGATCATCTCTCTTGCCGGTTACACCGAGGACGAGAAGGCCGAGATCGCGCGTCAGCATCTGATCAGCAAGCAGGTCAAGAACCACGGTCTGAAGCCGTCCGAGTTCGAACTGACGGACGACGCACTGACCGAGGTCATTCGCACCTACACGCGCGAAGCTGGTGTCCGGAACTTGGAACGCGAGATCGCCAAGCTGGCACGGAAGGCCGTGACCAAACTTGTTCGTAAGGAAACGGACAAGGTTGTCGTGGATGCGGAAGGCCTTGAGGATTTCCTTGGGGTGAAGAAGTACCGCTACGGGCTGGCCGAGAAAGAGGACCAGATTGGTGTTGTGACCGGCCTTGCGTGGACCAGTGTCGGTGGCGACCTCTTGTCGATTGAGGCATTGCGCCTTCCGGGCAAGGGCCGCATGAAAACGACCGGCAAGCTGGGCGACGTTATGAAGGAGTCGATTGACGCTGCCTCAAGCTATGTTCGTTCGATCGCGCCGCAGATCGGTGTGAAGCCGCCGCAGTTCGACACGATGGATATCCACGTGCACGTGCCTGATGGGGCAACGCCTAAGGACGGCCCGTCTGCCGGTCTTGCGATGGTCACTTCAATCGTGTCTGTGCTGACGAAGATCCCGATCCGGAAGGACATCGCCATGACGGGCGAGGTTTCTCTCCGCGGTAACGCGATGCCGATCGGCGGTCTGAAAGAGAAGCTTCTGGCGGCCCTGCGTGGTGGGATCAAAACGGTCCTTATCCCGGAAGAGAACGAAAAGGATCTGAGCGAGATCCCGGACAACGTCAAAGACGGGCTGGAGATTATTCCTGTGACCCACGTCCGTGAAGTGCTGGAGCACGCGCTTGTGCGTCAGCCCGAGGCGATTGAATGGGACGAAGCTGCGGAAGAGGCAGCGGCCGCGCAGCGGGCGCAGTCTGCGGCTGCCGGACACTCAGGGGCGGTCGCGCACTAGGCGCTGCCAGAAGGCACCTAAGAACGAGAAAAGGCGCGACTTTCGTCGCGCCTTTTTTTTGTTCGCTATGCTCGAAGCGATTAGTCGCTCGAAGCAACCGCCGCGATCACTGCCAGAAGCAGCAGCGGGATA
>CAZMKY010000427.1:0-6561 GCA_964566835.1 uncultured Rhodobacterales bacterium | reverse complement strand
ACATGACGGGTGTCACGTCTGTGCCGCTGTCCGTCGGCCCCGATATGATCCCCGATGCCGAAGACGCAAAGAAGCTGATCACATCCAAAACGCGCGCCATTGTCCTGATATCGCCAAACAATCCTGCAGGTGTCGAATACCCGAACACGACGCTGCACGCCTTTCTGAACCTCGCACGCGAGGCAGGGATCGCGTTGATCCTTGATGAAACCTATCGGGATTTTCATAGCGCGAATGATGCGCCGCATTCGCTGTTTCAGGATCCGGATTGGGACGACACGCTTGTGCACCTTTATTCTTTCTCCAAGGCCTACAGACTGACCGGTCACCGTGTGGGCGCCATTGCCGCCAACACCACGCTTTTGCAACAAGCAGAGAAGGTCTTGGACACGGTGGCCATTTGCGCCAGCCAACTTGGGCAGCGCGCCGCGCTTTGGGGGATCGAGAACCTTGGCCAATGGCTTGCCGGGGAACGCTCCGAAATCCTCGCGCGGCGGCGTGCGGCGGAAGACTGCCTTGGCACGTTGGATGGTTGGGCCCTGAAAAGCGTCGGTGCCTACTTCGCGTGGCTGGAACATCCTTTCGACGCGGGGTCTGATGTTGTTGCGCGCGCTCTGGTCGACAAGGCCCATGTCCTGTCCCTGCCCGGCACGGCCTTTGCCCCGGCGGGCGATCCGGCCGGAGGCAAAGGGCTCCGCATTGCGTTTCCCAACGTGGATGCGACTGGCCTTTCAGCGCTCCGTGACCGGCTTCTGCCGCTCTCGCACTTGCCCCTCTCCTGACCCTCGCGTAGACAGCCTCGGAACAGATTTTCAGGGCGGACAGAATGGCAAAAGGCACGGTATCGCGCGCGGTCGTTTGGGTGATCCTTCTCCTCTTGATCGTGGGTTTGATGGGCTTCGGCGCCGTCAGCTTCACGGGCGGCGGACAAACGGTCGCCAGCGTCGGCAAATCCGACATCTCGGCAGAACGCTATGGTCGCGCCTTGCAGAACGATATGCGGGCCCTTTCGCGCCAAGCCGGACAGCCGGTGTCCTTTGCGCAAGCGCAAGCCTTCGGCCTTGATCGGCAGGTGTTGTCCCGCCTGATCTCCGAAGCGGCTGTTGAAAACGAAACAGCGTCGATCGGCCTGTCGGTGGGAGACGAAACCGTCGGCGAAGAGATCCTGACAATCCCGGCATTCCAAGGGCTTAGCGGCACCTTTGATCGCGACTCATATGCCTTCACCTTGCGCGAAAATGGCCTGAGCGTCGGCGAGTTCGAAGATCGCATGCGCGCCGAAATCTCGGCCCGGATCTTGAATGGCGCCGTGGGTTCGGGACTGGAGACGCCCGACCTTTACACCCAGACGCTTTTCGCTTTCGCACGCGAACAGCGGGACGTGACCTATGCCCGCCTCGACAGCGCGGCGCTTGAGGGCGTTGGACTTCCGGTACCTTCGGATGCTGACCTGCGCGCATTCTATGAAGCCACGCCAGAGCCTTTCACCCGCCCGGAAACGCGCCTGATCACCTATGTCAGCATCTCGCCCGATGATGTGATCGACACGATTGACGTCGATGAAGCGCTGATCGTCCAGTCTTACGAAGCTCGCGCCGACGAATTTAACCGGCCCGAACGTCGCCTCGTCGAACGCCTGGTCTTTCTCAATGCCGAACAAGCCGAAGCGGCCAAGGCGCGCCTCGATGCTGGCGAGCTTAGCTTTGACGAACTCGTCGTCGAACGCGGCCTGACATTGGCTGATATCGATCTTGGTGATGTGTCGGCCGCCGACCTCGGTGCTGCTGCTGATGGCGTCTTTGAGTTGGAAGAACCCGGCATCGTCGGCCCACTGCCGTCGGCTGTGGGTGGTCCGGCGCTCTACCGGATGAATGCCGTCCTCGCCCCGGTCACGGTGCCTCTGGACGATGTGCGCGACGAACTGCGGCGCGCCTTGGCCAGCGATCAGGCGACGCGGATCATCCGCCAACAAACGAACGACTACGACGATCTGCTCGTCGGTGGCGCAACGCTGGAAGAGCTCGCGCAGGAAACGGATATGGTCCTTGGCACGGCAGAAATTGCTGCCACTGATCTCTCTGGCGACGGGCTGACCGCTGCGCCGACATTCCGCGAAGCCGCACTGGCCGCGACCGAAAGCGACTTCCCGGAACTCTTGGAAACTGCGGACGGCACCGTCTTTGCGCTCCGTCTCGATGAAATTCAGCCGCCCGCCCTTCGTCCCTTGGACGAAATCCGCGCGGACGTGGAAGCCGCCTTCGTCGATCAGCAAACGGCAGACGCTTTGGAGGCCCGCGCCAATGAACTGGCCACCGAAATTTCGGGCGGTCGCGAAATGGCAGGTCTTGGCCTCAGCCTGCAAAGCGAACGCGGACTGTTCCGCGACGACTTCGACACCGATCTGACGCCGACTGCGCTGTCCGAAATCTTCGATATGGATGCAAACGACGTCCGTGTCGTGCGCGAAGGAAACGAAGTCACGCTGATCCGTCTGGACGCCATCACCGCAGCCGACCCAAATGAGCCGACGTCACAGGCCGCCATTCAAGGCTTTGCCGCGCAAACGGCCCAGTCGATGTCCGAAGACGTCCTGCAATACTTCAACCAAAGCCTGATCGACACGTCGGACTTGCAGATCAACTCACAGGCCCTTTCGGCCATTCACACACAGATCCCCTGATGGCCCTATTCCCCGACTTCGCCGCCTTTGATGCAGGTTTTGCTGTTGGCAAGAACCAGATCGTCTACACGCGACTGGCGGCGGATCTTGATACGCCTGTGTCCCTGATGCTGAAGCTGTCCGGCGCCAAGGCCGACGCTTTCATGCTTGAATCGGTGACCGGCGGCGAAGTCAGGGGCCGGTATTCGATCGTCGGCATGAAGCCTGATCTGATCTGGCGCTGTCATGGCGAACGCGCCGAGTTGAACCGCAACGCCCGCTATGACCGCGCGACGTTCCAGCCCGAAAGCGACGACCCTCTGACCAGCCTCCGGGCAATCATTGCGGAAAGCCGCATAGACTTGCCGGACGGCCTGCCCGCGGCCTCTGCCGGTCTATTCGGCTATCTGGGCTATGACATGATCCGGCTGGTCGAGCATCTGCCAGACATCAATCCGGACCCGATTGGTGTGCCCGATGCGATCTTGCTCCGACCTTCCGTGGTGGCTGTTCTTGATGGCGTGAAGGGCGAAGTTATCGTCGTGGCACCGGCATGGGCCAACTCTGGTCTGTCATCCCGCGCGGCCTACGCCCAAGCGGCGGAACGCGTTATGGATGCCGTTCGCGATCTCGACCGCCCCCTTCCCGGCGCCGACCGCGATCTCGGGCAGGAAACGCCTGTGGCCGAACCTCAGTCGAACTTCGCCAAGGAAGACTATCTGGCAGCGGTCGAGAAGGCTCGGGAATACATTCGCGCGGGCGACATCTTTCAGGTCGTCCCGTCGCAACGCTGGGCCCAGCCCTTCCCGCATCCGCCCTTCTCGCTCTATCGCGCGCTTCGCCGGACAAACCCGTCGCCCTTCATGTTCCATTTCGACTTCGACGGATTTCAGGTCATCGGCGCGTCGCCGGAAATCCTGGTGCGCGTCTTCGACAAGGAAGTGACGATCCGTCCGATCGCGGGAACCCGCCCCCGTGGCGCCACACCGGAAGAAGACCGCGCGCTCGAAGCGGATCTTCTGGCGGACGAAAAGGAATGCGCAGAACATCTGATGCTTCTGGATCTGGGTCGGAACGACACCGGCCGCGTCTCCAAGATCGGGACTGTCCGACCGACCGAAGAATTCATCATCGAACGCTACAGCCACGTGATGCACATCGTCTCGAATGTCGTGGGAGAGTTGTCAGACGATCACGACGCGCTCTCGGCGCTGCTGGCTGGCCTCCCCGCAGGCACCGTCTCGGGCGCGCCCAAAGTGCGCGCAATGGAAATCATCGACGAGTTGGAGCCTGAAAAGCGCGGCATCTATGGCGGTGGCGTTGGCTATTTCTCGGCCAACGGCGACATGGACATGTGTATCGCGCTTCGCACGGCCGTGCTGAAGGACGAAACACTATACGTTCAAGCCGGTGGCGGCGTTGTCTGGGACAGCGACCCAGAGGCTGAATTCCAGGAAACGGTCAACAAAAGCAAAGCCTTGCAGAAGGCCGCTGAAGAAGCCGGACGTTTCGACAACACCAAGAACTAGTCTCGGGCCAGCTCTGGATGGCTGTAGGCCTCCGGGTACGGCATGGGTCGGTCTGGCCCAAGCGGCACGACCTTGTTCCAACTCCGCCCGAAATATCCCTGACGGCAATGGATCAACGATCCGCTTTCCGCGACCCCCGGTAACCCGTGCACCCGGCAAAGCCAGCGCCAAAGGTTCGGATAATCCAGGATCTTGGCCCCATTCAGCTTCATGCGCAGGTAGTAGACCGGGTCATGCCGGTAGAGCGTTGGAAACAGCCTCAGGTCAGCTTCAGTAAAAAGTTCGCCCGTCAGGAAAGGACGGCCATCCGACAACCGCGCTTCCAGCTTGGCCAACATGTCGAAATAGGCGGCAAAGGCTTTGGCATAGACGCTCTGGTCTGACGAAAACCCAGCCTTGTAAGCGCCATTGTTGATGGCGGTGTAGATCTCGGTGTTTAGACCGTCGATCTCCTGCCGAAGCAGCTCTTCATCAGGATACAAGGCCGGGCGGTCGTCGTCTTTCATGTCGCTGCCAAGCGGCCCGGCGGCATCGGACAGCATGCGGATGATCTCGGCGCTTTCGTTATTGACGATGCGCCCAGTCTTCTTGTCGTAGAGGACCGGCACGGACTGCTCGCCCGCGCCTTCGGCCTCGTAGACCTGCTTGACAACACGGTATCCCTGCCCGGTCGCTGTCTCCATGGTGCACTCAGGCAGTGTCTCCCCCGTCAGACTCGCCACGCGATCCGGCGCGAATTCCCATAGGTTCGGGCCGAACGGATCGTCCTCGTCCGTCCGATTGGGAAAGGCGATATCCATCGTGATTGTTTTGGTCAGTCCAAGAACTGACCGAGCCAACGTGACGCGATGACACCAAGGGCAGTTCAGAGCGACAAAAAGGTGGTAGCGGCCCGGCTCTGCTGGAAATTCTTTCGATCCGATCCGGCCCCGAAAGCCACTCAGACCTCTGACAAATTCGCCGGACGCGCGCCGCGCGGCGGCATCGGTCTGGTCTTCTTCAACCGCGGATTTGGTCTTGTCGCTCATGAGCTTGGGCCTTCGACTTGTCCAATTGGTGCACACAATCTGCGCGCCCCCACGAATTGACACTTTCCCTGTCGATGACAACCTTTGTTGCTGTGCGCTACCGCGCAAAGGGGTCCACATCGCCCCAGATCAGAAAGGAAATACTATGACGCAGGCTTCCGAAGGCGTCGCAGGCGCTACGCTTGGACATGGTCACTTGAAGGTCTCCGACCTTGACCGTTCGACCGAGTTCTACACCAAAGTCATCGGCATGAAGATCCGGCAGCGCTATGGCAGCAGCGCGATCTTCCTGTCTTTCGGCGACTATCACCACGACCTTGGGCTCAACACGTGGGAAAGCGCGGGCGGCGAAGCGCCAGCAAAGGGAACGACGGGGCTGTACCACATGGCATTTCTATACCCGGACCGCAAAACCCTGGGCCAAGCCATCGACCGCGTGAGGCAAGCTGGCTATAGCCTGAGCGGCGCTGCCGATCACGGAGTCAGCGAAGCCGTCTATCTGGACGATCCAGACGGAAACGGGGTTGAGCTTTATCGCGACAAGCCTCGGGCAGATTGGCCCAGCACTGAAGATGGCATGCTTGCCATGGTCAATCGGCCGTTGGATGTCGAAGCGCTTGTCGCCGAAGGGCGGTCTTAGTTGCCGATCAAGGCTGCACTCACCGGCGCCATTGTCACGGTAGCGGCCCTGTTTCCAAGGCTCCACTCCCGGATCGCGGCCAAAGTCTCGGGGCGTGTCCGTCCGACGAGAATGACGGCTTCGTCCTGACGCGCCCGGAACGCGGCACGGTCAAATGCCCTGCGGATCTGCTCATTGCCCTGCCCGTCGCCGTCCAAGTCACGGAAAATAAGGCCTGCAGGAATGCCGGATTGCTCCGCACGCTGATGGGCCGTGTTTAATCCACGTGGGAAGGTGATCAATCCGTGTCCGGTGAGGCCGACAATATCGACAACCTGCGCAACAGCGGCGCGATTGGCCTGAAATCCACCGCCGGACGCATCCATGATGGCAACGGCTTCCGGCACGCGGTCGAAGTTGGCCTGCAGCGCGACTTCGACATCCTGCGGGCGTGCACCTTCCGGCACCGTCGGTATCAGGACGACTTCACGTCCGGCAGCGCGGTAAGCAGCTGCAATATCTCCGGCCGCCGAATTGGCGGCATCGACGGCAAATGCAACCGAAGCGGGCAGCACCGAAAGCGCGTCGTTGTCCAACGCCTCCGCCCCTTCGTGCAGCAACACAACGGACACCAATGGCTTGCCGGATCCGCCTTCAAACGGCGCCCGATAGGCGTTCAACGCGCCGCTTGGCAAGCCATCCGCAACAGTCTCGGCGTCAGTCGTG